>NZ_CAJMZF010000008.1:0-245111 GCF_905220245.1 Paraburkholderia sp. J63
CACAAAAAAGGCGCGGCGCCATGGTGGCGCCGCGCCTCTTGCCGGAACGGAGTCTTCGGGCTTACTGGCTGAAGAGCCGCCGCGTCGCGGGCGAGCCTGCCGGAATGCCGGCCTGCTCGAGCTTCGCGTAAAGCGTCATGAGTTGCTTGTCGATGGACTGCAGCACGGATTCGGGCAGCGGCCGGCGCTGGTCGTCCACGACACGCCCGCCGATGCGCTCCGCGAGCGAGCGCGCGTAATCGCACATCAGGCGGAACGGCAGGATGTCTTCGTCGGCCACGGGCACGTCGAGGACCAGCGTGATCATCTGGCCGCCCTTGTAGGTGAGATCGTCGCGCAGAAAGTTGGTGTCGCCGAACTGCAGCATGAACACCGGGCTCTGCTTCGCGTCGAGCTTCACGAAGCGCGTGCCGTCGCGCGAGAGCAGCAAGCCGTCCTGGGCCGCCACCGCCTGCACGTAGTTCGCCGACCACGGTGCGCCGTCCGAGAGCACGTTGATCGAGAGCTGGGCGTCGCATTGCGCCGCGAAGCCGTCGAGCTCGCGCGCCATCGCAACGGTTTCCGTCATGTCGGGGAATTCGGGCAGGCCATCGAGCGCATCGGCGAACTGCTGCACCCCCGCGACGAACTCGGAGAACTCCAGCTCGTTGAGCGGGCCATTGCGGTTCGCCAATTGCGCGGCCACCCGCAATTCTTCGTAGCGCACACCGTTCTGCAGCAGTTCCCAGCCGTCGCCGCCTTCGGGCTTACCTTCGATATGCACCGGCTTGCTGCCCGCGCGGCGCAGGCGCTGCGCGAGCGGAATCACGCGCTCGCCAGGCAGCGTCGCGCCAAGCCGGATCGGCACGATGCAGTCGATGCGGCGATCCACGATGGCCGGCGGCGCGGACGATATCGTCGTGGCGGCAGGTAGCACCGGTTCGACGCGTTCGTCGTCGTTGCGCTTGGGTTCGCGCTTTTCGTCCCGCTTCGCTTCTTTTGCAGCGCTTGCCGCTGGTTCGGGCTGCGCGGCGTCCGCCTCATCGTGCTCCGTGGAGGACGCGGGCGATTCGCTGCCTTCGACCTCGTCGGGCTCGGCGTCCGCAAAGCCATTCGGCGAGGTTCGCTCCGCCTGGATGTCGACCGGTGTGTCGGCAGGCGCCACCGCGCCAAAACCCGGCTCCACGCGCTCCTCGACGGCGCTGCCGCCCGCGAGCGACGGTTCGCGTTTGGCCGGCGCGCGCGCCGGCTCGATAAACGGGCTCGTTTCCTGCAGGTCGTCGCGCAGCGGCGACTCGGCCGCTTCCTCGGGCATCGGGCGCGGCATGCGCCGGCGCACCCTGGCGCTCTGCCATGCGTTGTACACCACCACGCCCCCGACGACCACGGCACCCGCGCCGATCAACCCGAGAGTCAACTGATCCATGCATGCTCCATCTGCAATTCTTTTCCGGCGGCGTGCATCGTCCTTCGAGGACGCGCGCACCGCGTGCGTGGCGCCAGCGACATTCGCGACAGCCGCCCTTGCGTAAAACGCAGGCGTTGCCGGTCGCGTGCCGCGCGCCGTGTTTCAGACCCGCCGTTCAAACCTGCCTTGAGACCCGCGTTGAGACCATCAGGCCGTATTCTGTGCGAAACCGGCGGCCGTTTCCATGTCGACCGCAACGATGCGCGAAACGCCCTGCTCCTGCATCGTCACGCCAATCAACTGCTGCGCCATCTCCATCGCAATCTTGTTGTGCGAGATGAACAGGAACTGCGTCTTGTCCGACATCGCGCGCACCAGATTGGCGAAGCGTTCCGTGTTGGCGTCGTCGAGCGGCGCGTCCACTTCGTCGAGCAGACAGAACGGCGCCGGATTCAACTGGAACATCGCGAACACGAGCGCCGTGGCGCTGAGCGCCTTCTCACCGCCCGAGAGCAGGTGAATCGTCGAGTTCTTCTTGCCGGGCGGCTGCGCCATCACCTGCACGCCGGCGTCGAGGATTTCGTCGCCGGTCATGATGAGCTTTGCCTGGCCGCCGCCAAAGAGGCGCGGGAACAGGTCGCCGAAATGCCGGTTCACTTCGTCGAAGGTGCCTTGCAGCAGCGTGCGCGTTTCCTGGTCGATCTTGCGGATCGCGTCTTCGAGCGTTTCGATCGCGCTCGTGAGGTCGGCGGACTGCGCGTCGAGGAAGGTCTTGCGCTCCTTCGCGGCGGCCAGTTCGTCGAGCGCGGCCATGTTGACCGGGCCGAGCGCCGCGATCGCGTTGTTGATGCGCGTGACTTCGCCCTGCAGGTAGGCCGGCTTGAGGTCGGGCGTGAGCTTCTCCTGCAGCGCGGCTTCGTCCACGCCCGCGGCCTGAAGCTGCTCGACGAACTGCTCGCCGTTCAGGCGCGCGGCCTGTTCCTTCAACTGCAATTCGGTGATGCGGTCGCGCAGCGGCTGCAGCGCGCGCTCGGCGGTGAGGCGCGTCTCGTCGGCCGCGCGCAGCTTCGCGCTCAGATCGTCGAGCTCGGCGCGCGCGGCGCGCAGCGCCTCTTCCTTCTCCGTGCGGATCTCCAGCGCGTCCTGCAGGCCCGTGTGCGCGGTCTGCTCGTTGATGGTTTCCAGTTCCGCGCGCGCGTCTTCGAGCGAGGCGGCCACGCGCTCGCTCTGGTCGTGCGCGATCTGGATGTTGCGCTTGAGCTCTTCGATGCGGTTGGCCATGTTGCGCGCCGCGAAACGCGCATCGCCCGCCGCGCGCTCGAGGTCGCGCGCTTCGTTGCGCGCGGCGCCCAGTTCCTCGTCGAGGGTCTCGAACGCCAGTTGATTGTCTTCGAAGCGGGCCTGCAATTCCGCGAGCTCGACGTCGTGGCGCTCGAAGTTCGCTTCCGACTCCGCGCGCAACGCGCGCTGCTCTTCGATCTGCGCGCGGATCTCTTCGAGTTCCTCGCGAATCTGCGTGCTGCGCGCCGTATAGCGCTCGTGCGCCTGGGTCAGCTTGAGCACGTCCATCTGCAGCGCGTGCACGCGCTGCGTCGCGCGCTCGGCCTGCTGGCGCAAATCGGTGAGCGCCTGGGCCGCCTGGGTATGCGCAGCCTCCGCGCGCACCGCGGCCGTGCGGGCCTCGTCGGCGAGCAGCGCCTGGGCGCGCACCTGGCGCGTGAGATTCTCAATTTCCTGCTGGCGCGCCAGCATGCCGGCCTGCTCCGAATCGGCGGCGTAGAGCTGCACGCCGACGCGCGTCACCATGTGGCCGGCCTGGACCACGAACGCGCCGCCTTCGGGCAACTGCGCGCGTTTGGCGAGCGCGTCGGCGAGATCGGCGGCCACGAACGTCGTGCCGAGCCATTCGTTAAGCACCGCGCGCAGGCCCGCGTCGTCGATGCGCACGAGCGAGCAGAGCGGCGTGAGGCCCGCGGGCACGGCCGGCGCCTGTCCGGCCGGCGGCGGCGCGTAGAACGCGAGCTTGGCGGGCGGCGCGTCGGTTGCGAAGGCCTTCACCCAGTCGAGATTCGACACTTCGAGCGCGGCAAGGCGCTCGCGCAGTACCGCTTCGAGCGCGGTTTCCCAGCCGGCCTCGACATGAAGCTTCTTCCACAGACGCGGCAGCGCGCCCAGTTCATGGCGCTCGAGCCAAGGCTGGATCTTGCCCTCGGTCTGCACGTTTTCCTGGAGCTGCTTGAGCGCCGCGAGGCGCGCTTCGAGCTGATGAATCTGCGCGCCTTCCGCCTGCACGCGGTCGTGCGCGGCGCGACGTTCCGCATCGAGTCGCGGCACGGTTTCCTGCGCGTCGGCAAGACGCTCCTGCGCCTCGCGCAGGATCTCTTCCTGCTCGGCCAGTTGCATGCGCAACTCTTCGAGCTGCGCTTCGTCGGGCGCGTCGAGGCCGCCTTCCTCCGTCTTCAGGCGCTCGTGGCGCTGCTGAAGCTGCTGGAGCATCTGGTCGGCGTTGCGCTGATGCGCGGCTTCGAGCTTGATCGCCTGTTCGGTGCGCGCGATCCCCGCGCGCTCGTCGTTCAGTTGCGCCTGCGCGTCGCGCCAGCGGTTTTCGAGCGCGGGCAGCGCTTCCTGCTTCGCCGCCGCCTGCTCTTCCGCGATGGCCGCCTTTTCTTCGCCCATCGCGAGCTGCTCTTCGGCGTCCGCGATGTCGTCCTGGGCCTTCTGCGCCTGCACCTGCCATTGCTCGCGCTGGGCGGTGAGCGCCGCGATCTGCGCCTGCGTGCGATTGCGCGACTCGACGATAAACTTGATTTCCGCTTCGAGGCGGCTCACTTCGGCGTTCGCTTCATAGAGCGAGCCTTGTGCGCCCTGCATCGCATCGCTCGCCGAATAGTGCGCGACGCGCAGCGTTTCGAGCTGCGCCTCGACTTCGCGCAGTTGCGCGGTGTGCCGCTCGAGGTCGATCTGCGCCTGCTCGATCGCGCGTTGCTGACGCTGCTGCTCGCTGCCCGCTTCGTTCTTGCGCAGCAGCCACAGCAGGCGCTGCTTTTCCTCGCCTTCGGCCTGAAGCTCGCGGAACTTCGTCGCGATCACGGCCTGGCCTTCGAGCTTCTCCAGGTTCGTCGAGAGCTCGCGCACGATGTCCTCCACGCGCGTGAGATTCTCGCGCGTGTCGTGCAGACGGTTTTCCGTCTCGCGGCGGCGTTCCTTGTATTTCGAGACGCCCGCGGCTTCTTCGAGGAACACGCGCAGCTCTTCGGGCTTCGCCTCGATGATGCGCGCGATCATGCCCTGCCCGATGATCGCGTACGCGCGCGGCCCAAGGCCGGTGCCGAGGAAAATGTCCTGGATGTCGCGCCGGCGCGCCGGCAGATTGTTGATGTAGTAGCTCGAGGTGCCGTCGCGCGTGAGCACGCGCTTGACGGCGATCTCCGCATACTGGCCCCACTGGCCCGCGGCGCGCCCGTCGGCATTGTCGAACACGAGTTCGACGCTCGCGCGGCTGCCCGGCTTGCGCGCGGTGGAGCCATTGAAGATGACATCCTGCATCGACTCGCCGCGCAGTTCGGACGCGCGCGATTCGCCGAGCACCCAGCGCACGGCGTCGATGATGTTCGATTTACCACAGCCATTAGGCCCGACCACCCCGACGAGTTGGCCCGGAACCTGGAAATGCGTGGGATCGACGAATGATTTGAAGCCAGCGAGTTTAATCGAGGTCAGACGCACGGCGATATCGCTGTTTGAATAGGAAGAGTGAACGGGACCGCCCGCGCCGCAAGCCACATGCCGCCGGCCTCATGGCCGGTCGCACCGCGGTGCGCCACCTGGCGCACCGCGCCAAGCGCTTGGGGCACTTCAGGCATGTCAGGCACTTCACCTCAAGCGCTTCGCTTCAGGCACTGCGGGCACTACATCTCGGGCAGCCGCCACGGCTCGCCGTGCAGAGCCGCTTGTGCGCGCCCGGCCAGCGAGGATCAGCGGCAATCATACCATCGTGCGCGCGCCATTCCGCCCGCTGCGCGGCGAAGTGCTGGGCCCGCCGGTCTCATTGGCGCCGCCGTCGCCATCGCCGCTCTCGTCGATGGGGCACGCTTGCGCGTGGGCAATCGCGCTGGCGTCGGCGCTCGCATGCTTTTCATGCATTGTGCGTTTTTTCGTGTCCTGCGCGCGGTGCACCCAACTCGAAAGCAGCGAGGCAAGCACGATGCATGCGCCGCCCGCCCACTCGCGCGGCCCCGGCGTCTCGCCCGCGAGCAGCCACGACGAGAGCGCCGTCACCACGATCTCGAACAGCATGATGATCGACGCGCGGTTCGCGGGCACGCGTGCGAGCCCGTACTGCACGAGCATGTTGTTCGAGCTGAGCAAGAGGCCCAGCACGAGCACCAGCAGCACAATGCGCGCGAGCGGCTCGCCGGCGTGCAGCACCGGCATCGGCTCGAAATGCGACGCCACCGCGCCGAAGATCGCCGCCCCGCCGAAAATCACGGCCGTGCGCATCTCCGGCTTCATCTGCGGCAGCACGCGGCTCGTCTTCACCACGAGCACGTTGCTCATCGCGAAACCCATACCGCCCGCGAGCCCCGCCCACTCGGCCGCGCTGGCCGGCAGCGGCACACCCAGCTTCGGCGACCACAGCATGAGCACCGCGCCCGCGAGCGACAAAGCCGAGAGCGCGGCGCCGGACCAGGTGAGGCGTTCGTTGAGGATGAAATGCGCGAAGATCGCCGTCCATGCGGGCGTGAGGTAGAACAGCAGCAGCACGCGCATCACTTCGCCGTGGATCGCGCCCCAGACGAAGCCGATGTTGGTCACGCCCGCCGCCAGCCCGAGCATCGGCAGGACCCAGTGCCAGCGCACCGTGGCGATCGAGCGGCGGCGCAGCAGCAGCACGAAGAGGCACCCCGCGGCGCTCGTCGCGGCACCGGCGGCCGTGCCGGTCAGGCCGAGCCCCGCCAGCGTGCGCAACGGATACCAGATCACACCCCATACCGAGGCGCCGATCATGATGGCGAGCGTCGGCCAGCCGGATTTCAGGCCCGTGCTCATCGCGCTGTCCTCCTGCACCGCGCCGATGCGCAGAGCGCGCGCAGCGGTCGATTTCCAGACTGCATATCTGTCCTTTTTTCCGTTCCTGATCGTCCTGCTTATCGTGTTGCTTGTGGCCTGCTTGCCACCGTATGGGCGATATGCGCGATATGACATGCGCCAGCGACCCGGGCCGCCGGGGCACGCCCTCCGTGCCCTGCAGGTCCCGCGAGTCCGTACCGCCCGCACTCCCGGCCATACGCCTCGCCCGAACGCGCGCGGGGGCGCCCGCAGGCCGCGCATCGCCAAGTTATAATTCACGCTTTCCAGCCGCACCCGACGCACCCGATGCACGACAGGCGCTGCGCCGCCGCGATCCCGCCACCCACGCCCGATCGCGCCGCCCGGCGCAGCGCAAACCGGCCCTATCCTGGCCACGTCGTCGCCGGAACCGGGCCGCCGACGCGGGCCGATGCCCAAGCCATCGCGCCGCGCGCCATCCACCCGTCTTTCGCTTTCGCCCGCCAAGCCAGTGAATCCGCTACTCGACACACTCCAGCCCTATCCCTTCGAAAAGCTGCGTGCGCTCTTCAAGGACGTCGCGCCGAATGCCGGCCTGCGCCACATCAGCTTCGGGATCGGCGAGCCGAAACACCCGACGCCTGCGCTGATCCGCGAAGCCATCGTCGCGTCGCTCGATGGCCTTTCGGCCTATCCGGCCACGGCCGGCAGCCCTCTGCTTCGCGAAGCCATCGCGAAATGGGTGAGCGAGCGCTACGGCCTGCCCGCCATCAATGCGGCCACGCAAGTGCTGCCCGTGTGCGGCTCGCGCGAGGCGCTCTTCGCGCTCGCCCAGGCGGTCGTGGACCCCACGGCAGGCGCGAAGAAGACGGCGGACCCGGCAAAGCGGCCGATCGTACTCTGTCCGAATCCGTTCTACCAGATCTACGAAGGCGCCGCGCTGCTCGCGGGCGCCGAGCCGTACTTCGTGAACAGCGACCCCAGCCGCAACTTCGCCTGCGATTATTCGCAAGTCCCTGAAGACATCTGGGCGCGCACGCAGCTGCTCTACGTCTGCTCGCCGGGCAACCCGACCGGCGCCGTGCTCACGCTCGACGACTGGCGCGAGCTGTTCGCGCTCTCCGACCGCTACGGCTTCGTGATCGCCTCCGACGAGTGCTACTCGGAAATCTACTTCGACGAATCGAAGCCGCCGCTCGGCGGCCTGGAAGCGGCGCACCGGCTCGGCCGCGGCTTCGAGCGCCTGATCATGCTCTCGAGCCTTTCGAAGCGCTCGAACGCCCCCGGCATGCGCTCGGGCTTCGTCGCCGGCGACGCGGCGCTGCTCAAGCAGTTCCTGCTCTATCGCACCTACCACGGTTCGGCGCTCTCGCCGGTCTGGCAGTCCGCCAGCATCGCGGCCTGGGGCGACGAGGCACACGTGCGCGAAAACCGCGCGAAATACGTGCAGAAGTTTTCGACGGTGACGCCGATGCTCGCCGAAGTGCTCGACGTCAAGCTGCCCGACGCCGCGTTCTATCTGTGGGCCAACGTCGCGCGCACCGGCCTGGCCGATACCGCGTTCGCCCAGCGCCTCTACGCCGACTATAATGTGACGGTTCTGCCGGGCTCGTATCTCGCGCGCGAAGCGCATGGCGCGAATCCCGGCAAAGACTTCGTCCGCATGGCGCTCGTCGCCGACGTCGAGGAGTGCATCGAGGGCGCGCAGCGCATCGTCGACTTCTGCCGCTCGCTCAAGCAGTAAAGCCACCTCCGTACGCGCGCCCGCTCCCGGGTGCGCGAGCTACCGCATCTGAACTCACACGAAACCACCACCATGTCGCAACAACTTCAGCAGATCATCGACACCGCCTGGGAAAACCGTGCCGACTTCTCGGCCAAGTCGGCACCGAACGACGTGCGCGAAGCCGTCGCCCACGTGATCGCCGAGCTCGACCGTGGCGCGCTGCGCTGCGCCGAGAAGAAGGACGGCGACTGGGTCGTCAACCAGTGGGTGAAAAAGGCCGTGCTGCTGTCGTTCCGCCTGGAAGACAACGTGCCGATGGCCGCCGGCGGCGAGGGTGTCAACTACACGCAGTTCTACGACAAGGTGCCCTCGAAGTTCGCCAGCTACACGGCCGAAGACTTCGCCGCGGGCGGCTTTCGCGTCGTGCCGCCGGCCATCGCGCGCCGCGGCTCGTTCATCGCGAAGAACGTCGTGCTGATGCCGTCGTACACCAACATCGGCGCCTATGTGGACGAAGGCACGATGGTCGACACGTGGGCGACCGTCGGCTCGTGCGCGCAGATCGGCAAGAACGTGCACCTCTCGGGCGGCGTCGGCATCGGCGGCGTGCTGGAGCCGCTGCAGGCGAACCCCGTCATCATCGAGGACAACTGCTTCATCGGCGCGCGCTCGGAAGTCGTCGAAGGCGTGATCGTCGAAGAGAACTCGGTCATTTCGATGGGCGTGTACCTCGGCCAGTCGACCAAGATCTACGACCGCGAAACCGGCGAAGTCTCGTATGGCCGCATTCCGGCAGGCTCGGTCGTCGTGGCCGGCAACCTGCCCTCGAAGGACGGCACGCACAGCCTCTACTGCGCCGTGATCGTCAAGAAGGTGGACGCGAAAACGCGCGCCAAGGTCGGCCTGAACGAGCTGCTGCGAGGCGACTGATGGCGAAGGCCGCAAAGACCGTCGTCGTCTACGGCATTCCGAACTGCGACACCGTGAAAAAGGCCCGCGTGTGGCTCGAAGAGCATGGTGTCGAGTTCGAATTCCATGACTTCAAGAAAGCGGGCGTCTCGAATGCGCTGGTCCAGGACTGGCTCAAGGACGTGTCGCTCGATCAGCTCATCAACAAGCGCGGCACGACCTGGCGCGCTCTGTCCGACGTGCACAAGGCCGAAGCCGACACGACCGCCGGCGCGATCGCCCTGATGATCCACAAGCCGTCGATCATCAAGCGGCCGGTGCTCGCCGTGAACGGCCGTGTGAAGACGCTGGGTTTTTCCGCCGAGCAGTACGAAACGCTGTTCGCTTGAGCGGAAACGCTGTTCGCTTGAGCGGAAACGCTGTTCGCCTGAGCCTGAATGCGCCGCCCCTTTGTTGAGCGGCGCGCGCGCCCGACGCCATGAGCGCCCGCTGTGTGTCTTTAACGCGCGCTCGTCGATTCGGGCGCACACTGATATCTCTTGCTGTTGCCGGCCCCTGTTCGATCAGCGGCGCCGGCATTTTTATTGAAAGTGGTCCATTCATGTCCGCCACCCTCGCCCTTACCGAAGCCCTGATCGCGCGTGCGTCCGTGACGCCCGACGACCAGCACTGCCAGCGCATCATGACCGAACGCCTCGCCGCGCTCGGCTTCGCGTGCGAAACGATCGAATCCAACGGCGTGACCAACCTCTGGGCCGTCAAGCGCGGCACGGCCGGCGCCGCAGGCCCGCTGCTCGCGTTCGCGGGCCACACCGACGTCGTGCCCACGGGTCCGCTCGAGCAATGGAGCTCGCCGCCGTTCGAGCCCGCGCACCGCGACGGCAAGCTCTACGGCCGCGGCGCCGCCGACATGAAGACCTCGCTCGCGGCCTTCGTCGTGGCAAGCGAGGAGTTCGTGGCCGCGCATCCGCAGCATCGCGGCGCGATCGCCTTTCTCATCACGAGCGACGAGGAAGGCCCCGCCACCGACGGCACCATCAAGGTGGTCGAGGCGCTTGAAGCGCGCGGCGAAAAGATGGACTACTGCATCGTGGGCGAGCCCACTTCCACGCACACGCTCGGCGACTGCGTGAAGAACGGCCGGCGCGGCTCGATGTCGGGCAAGCTCGTCGTGAAGGGCGTGCAGGGCCACATCGCGTATCCGCATCTCGCGAAGAATCCCGTGCATCTGCTCGCGCCGGCGCTGGCCGATCTGGTCGCCGAAAAATGGGACGACGGCAACGAATATTTCCCGCCCACCACGTGGCAGGTTTCCAATATCCATAGCGGCACCGGTGCGTCCAACGTGATTCCCGGCCACGCCGACGTGATGTTCAACTTCCGCTTTTCGACGGCCAGCACCGTGGAAGGCCTGCAACAGCGCGTGCACGAGATCCTCGACAAGCACGGCCTCGAATACGATCTGCACTGGAGCGTGAGCGGCCTGCCCTTCCTTACGCCGCGCGGCGCGCTCTCTAACGCGCTCGAAAAGTCGATCCTCGACGAGACCGGCGTGAGCACCGAGCTTTCGACCACGGGCGGCACGTCCGATGGCCGCTTCATCGCACGCCTGTGCCCGCAGGTGGTGGAATTCGGGCCGCCCAACGGCAGCATCCACAAGATCGATGAGCACATCGAAGTGAAATTCATCGATCCGCTCAAGAACGTCTACCGCCGCGTGCTGGAACAACTGATCGCCTGAACGGTGAGCGCACCCGCCGGAATACTGCTGGAGTAAACACATGACCCATCCGCTAGCCACGACCTTTTCCACCGTACGCGACCTGCTGCGCTACGGCGTCTCGCGCTTTTCGGGCGCGCAGCTCGCGTTCGGCCACGGCTCGACCAACGCCTACGACGAAGCCGCGTATCTGATCCTGCATACGCTGCATCTGCCGCTCGATCTGCTCGATCCGTTTCTCGACGCGCGCCTCGCGCCCGAGGAAGTCGACCAGGTGCTCGCCGTGATCGAACGTCGCGCGAACGAGCGCGTGCCCGCCGCCTACATCACGCAGGAAGCGTGGATGCACGGCCTGCGCTTCTACGTCGACGAGCGCGTGATCGTGCCGCGCTCGTTCATCGGCGAGCTGCTTGAAGACGGTCTGCAGCCCTACGTGGAAGATCCCGAACAAGTCACCGCCGTGCTCGAGCTGTGCACGGGCTCGGCGAGCCTCGCGATCCTCGCGGCGCACGCGTTCCCGAATGCCGACGTCGACGCCGTCGATCTCTCGGCGCCCGCGCTCGAAGTCGCAGCGCGCAATGTGCACGAGCACGGCCTCGACGAGCGCATCTCTCTGTTCGAAGGCGACCTGTACGCGCCCCTGGCCGAACGCCGCTACGACGTGATCATCACGAATCCGCCGTACGTGAACGCCGAATCGATGCAGGCGCTGCCGCCCGAATACCGCCACGAGCCGGAGATGGCGCTCGCGGGCGGCGCGGATGGCATGGACATCGTGCGCCGCATCATCGGCGAAGCGCGCAACTGGCTGACCGACGACGGCGTGCTCGTGGTCGAGATCGGCAACGAGCGCGCGAACGTGGAAGCCGTGTTCGGCGGCCTCGAACTCGTCTGGCTCTCGACGAGCGCGGGCGACGACCAGGTGTTCCTGATCCAGGCCGCAGACCTGCCGGTCTGAGCCCGGTTCAGGCGCAACCCAGACCCAACCGGGAGCCGACTCAGACCCAGCCGAGGGCCGATCCAGGCCCCAGGCCGGCGCGCTGCGCTCGCGCCTTCGATTCGCGCAACGCGGGCCTGCAAGCGCAAATGCCACCGCCCGACAGGGTTCGGTAAGATGGACGTTTCCCGGCTCACGCGGCATGGACGTTCAGCGGCTCGCACGGTCCGCGCCCGCGCGAAGCGCCGCACGGCTTCAGGAGCGTCCCACGCCCTTATGCGATTCGACTGGTCAACCCTCGGCACCCTGCTCGCGTTCATCCATGTGATCGGGCTGATCGCGGCGTGCCACGCCATCCTCAACACACGCACCTCGCAAGGCGCGATCGCCTGGGCCGTCTCGCTCGCGACGATGCCCTACCTCACGCTGATCCCGTATCTGTTCCTCGGCCGCAGCAAGTTCGAGGGCTACGCGGACGCGCGGCGTCTGCGCAACGAAACCCTGCGCTCGCGCGCGCACGTGCCCGACTGGAGCCGGCCCGGCGGCGCGGCCGACGGACTCGCCAATACGGGCGACTGGCCGGCCGACGAATTGAGCACGCGCGTGATCCGTACGTTCTCGCACCTCGGCGGCATGCCGCTCGTGCCCGGCAACACGGTGCGCACGCTCGTCAATGGCGAAGCCACGTTTGCCGCGATCTTCGACGCCATCGAAGAGGCGCGCCATTACGTGATCGTGCAGTTCTTCATCGTGCGCGCCGACGCGCTCGGCGACATGCTCAAGGACCTGCTGCTCGCCTGCGCCGCGCGCGGCGTGCGCGTGCTGTTCCTCTACGACAGCATCGGCAGCTTCGACCTGCCCGCGAGCTACGTGCACGACCTGCGGGCGGGCGGCATCGAAGTGCATCCGTTCTCGGCCAGGCGCCGCTTCGTCAACCGCTTCCAGCTCAACTTCCGCAACCACCGCAAGATCGTGGTGGTGGACGGCGAGCGTGCCTTCGTGGGCGGCCACAACGTGGGCGTCGAATATCTGGGCGCGAAGCCGCCGCTCTCGCCGTGGCGCGACACGCACATCGAGGTGCGCGGGCCCGTGGTGGCGAACATCCAGTTCACGTTCACCGAAGACTGGTACTGGGTCACCCAGGATCTGCCCGGTTGCGAGCCGCCGGCGCTAGCGGCGCGCGACGGCGACGACATGTACTGCCTCGTGATGCCCACCGGCCCCGCCGATCGTCAGGAGACCTGCTCGCTGTTCTTCGTCGAGGCGATCAACGCCGCGAAAAAGCGTATCTGGATCACCACACCCTACCTCGTGCCCGACGAAGCCGTGTTCTCGGCGCTGCGTCTCGCGGCCCTGCGCGGCGTGGACGTGCGCATCATGATCCCGAGCCGGCGCGATCACCTCGTGGTCTTCGCGGCCTCGACGCTCTACGCCTTCGACGCGGTGCGCGCGGGCATCCGCATCTTCCGCTACAAGCCGGGCTTCCTGCACCAGAAGGTCGTGCTGATCGACGACAACGCCGCCGCCATCGGCAGCGCGAACCTCGACAACCGCTCGTTCCGCCTGAACTTCGAGATCATGGTGCTGACCGTGCACCGCGGCTTTGCGTCCGAAGTGGAAACGATGCTGCTGCGCGACTTCGACGACACCTTCGAGATCGACCGCAGCGAATACCGCAGCGCCCCGGCCTGGCGCAAGATCGCGATGCATGTCGCGCGACTCTTCGCGCCTATTCTCTAGCGCGCCTGCGCTGCGCCGGCTATAGCAGTGACTCGATGTCGGCCGCAATGGCATCGGGCTTCGTGGCCGGCGCATAGCGCTTGACGACCTTGCCATTGCGGTCCACGAGGAACTTCGTGAAGTTCCATTTGATCCGGCCAATGCCGAGCAGGCCCGGCGCCTCGCCCTTGAGCCACTGGTAGAGCGGGTGCGCGTTCTCGCCGTTCACCTCGATCTTCTCGAACACAGGAAACGTGACGCCGAAGTTCTTCTCGCAGAAGGCGCCGATCTGCGCCGCGTCGCCCGGTTCCTGCTTGCCGAACTGATTGCACGGAAAGCCAAGCACCGCGAGGCCGCGCGCGGCGTACTGCTCGTGAAGCTTCTGCAAACCCTGGTACTGCGGCGTGAATCCGCACTCGCTCGCGGTATTGACGATCAGCATGACCTTGCCCGCATAGTGCTCGAAGCTCACCGGCGCGCCACCGCCGAGCGGCGTGGCCGAAAACGAATAAACCGTCGACATCTGGCTCTCCCAACGAAAACGCCAGTCTACGTGAGAAAACCTGCCCGCCGCACCCTGGCCGAATGGCCAGAACGATCCAAATGACCAGGCGGATGGCCAACGCCCGGCGTTAGCCATCCGGCCGATGCCGGCGCGGGTGCCACCCAGTCTAAAATAGCGCTTTACGTTTTATCCGCGGCTTGGTCCGCGCCGGCCCTCTCGTGATCCGCTTCAATCAATTCAGCCTCGCCCGCGGCACCAAGCCGCTTTTCGACCAGACCTCGTTCACCCTGAATCCGGGCGAAAAAGTCGGCCTCATCGGCGCCAACGGTGCGGGCAAGTCCACGCTCTTTGCCGTGCTGCGCGGCGAACTGCATGCGGATGCCGGCGATTTTTCGATGCCGCCCTCGTGGCAGATCGCCCACGTCGCCCAGGAAACGCCGGCTGTCGAGAAGAGCGCGCTCGAATACACGCTCGATGGCGACGCCGCGCTGCGCGACATCGAGACGCGCATCGCGGCGGCCTCGGCGGCCCACGACGGCGCGGCCGAGGCCGAAGCGCACGCCGCCTTCGCCGACGCCGACGGCTACACCGCGCCCGCGCGCGCCGAGGCGCTGCTGCTCGGCCTCGGCTTCACCATGGAGCAGACGCAGCAGCCCGTATCGAGCTTCTCGGGCGGCTGGCGCATGCGCCTGAATCTGGCCCAGGCGCTGATGTGCCGCTCCGACCTGCTGCTGCTCGACGAACCCACGAACCACCTCGACCTCGACGCGATCGTCTGGCTCGAAGACTGGCTCCACCGCTATCCCGGCACGCTCGTCGTGATCTCGCACGACCGCGAATTCCTCGATTCCGTCTGCAACGTCACGCTCCATCTGGAGAACCAGCAGATCAAGCGCTACGGCGGCAACTACTCGCAGTTCGAGATCCTGCGCGCGCAACAGCTCGCGCTCCAGCAAAGCGCCTACGAAAAGCAGCAGAAAACCGTGGCGCATCTGCAGAGCTTCATCGACCGCTTCAAGGCCAAGGCCACCAAGGCGCGCCAGGCGCAAAGCCGCGTCAAGGCGCTAGAAAAGATGGAGCTGATCGCGCCCGCGCACGCGAGCTCGCCGTTCACCTTCGAGTTCCGCACGCCCGACTCCGCGCCCAATCCCATGCTCGTGATGGACGGCGTGCGTTGCGGCTATCGTGCCGATGACGGCAGCGAGACGCCCATCGTCGAAGGCGTCGCGCTCTCGATCCAGAACGGCCAGCGCATCGGCCTGCTCGGCGCGAACGGCCAGGGTAAGTCCACGCTAATCAAGACGCTCGCGGCCACGCTCGCGCCGCTCTCAGGCGAACTGCGCACCGGCAAGGGCCTGCGGATCGGCTATTTCGCGCAGCATCAGCTCGAAACGCTGCGCCCCGGCGACACGCCGCTCCAGCATCTCGCGCGCCTCGCGCCCAATACGCGCGAGCAGGAGCTGCGCGATTTCCTGGGCGGATTCAACTTTCCGGGCGAGATGGCCACGGCGCCCATCGCCCCGTTCTCGGGCGGCGAGAAGGCGCGCCTCGCGCTGGCGCTCATCATCTGGCAGAAGCCCAATCTCCTGCTGCTCGACGAGCCGACCAACCACCTCGACCTCGAAACGCGTCACGCGCTTACCATGGCGCTCGCGCAGTTCGAAGGCACGCTGATCCTCGTCTCGCACGACCGGCATCTGCTGCGCGCCACGACCGACCAGTTCATGCTGGTGGCCAGGCACCGCCTGCAGCCGTTCGACGGCGATCTGGACGACTACCGCGACTGGCTGCTCCAGCACGCCGCCGAGCAGCGCGCCGCGCTCAAGAACGCGCCCGGTACGGCAAATGCGCTCGATGGCGCAGACGCAGGCGACGCCGGCGTGAACCGCAAGGAGCAGCGCCGCCAGGAAGCCGAGACGCGCCAGCGGCTCTCGCACCTGAAAAAGCCGCTGCAGGCGAAGATCGGCAAGATCGAAAAGGAAATGGATGCGCTCAACGCGGAAAAAGGCACGCTGGACGTCTTCGTCGCCGACCCCGCCAGCTATGAGCCCGCGCAAAAGACACGGCTGACCGAAGCCATCCGCCGCCAGGCCGAAGTCCAGGTGCGCCTCGAAACGCTCGAAGCCGAATGGCTCGATGCGCACGAGGAGCTCGAGCAGATCGGCTGATGCCTTGCGGGCTGGCATAGCGTTGCTCACGCAGGCGCCGGCCGCCGGATCCGTGTCCTTGCCACCGCGTGCTTGTGTCTGCGTCTTGTTGTTAATGTCGTAGCCAGCGTCATTCTCAGGAGCCAAACGAGTGTCGATACCCGCCGCATTGCAGGGCCTGCGCGTTCTCGATCTGACCCGCCTTCTGCCTGGCCCCGTGGCTACGCTGCGCCTCGCGGAAATGGGCGCCGACGTGCTGAAGATCGAGCCGCCCGGCGCCGGCGACGCGGCGCGCAACATGATGCAAAGCGCCGAAGACGAGGTCGCGGGCCGCCCCGGCGCGTTCTACCGGCTCGTCAACCGCGGCAAGCGAGAGACGCGCCTCGACCTCAAGTCCGAAGGCGGCCGCGCCGTGCTGCTCGCGCTCGCACGCGACGCCGACGTACTCGTGGAAAGCTTCCGCCCCGGCGTGATGGAGCGGCTCGGCCTCGGCTACGAAACCCTGCGGGCGAACAATCCCAAGCTCGTCTACTGCGCGATCACCGGCTATGGCGCGAACGGCCCGTTCTCGGACCGGGCGGGCCACGACCTGAACTACATCGCCTATGCGGGTGTGCTCGACCAGATCGCCACACGCGAGGGCGACCCCGTGCTGCCGAACTTCCAGATCGCCGACCTGCTCGGCGGCGCGCAGGCTGCTGTCACGCAGATCCTCGCCGCGCTCTGGCAGGTGGCGCGTGGCGGGGAAGGCCGCTTCGTCGACGTTTCCATGGCCCACCAGGTGCATGCGCACAACGTGATGGCCCAGGTCGCGCTCGCCAACGACGACGCCGCGGCGCTCCAGCCCGGCGGCGGCCTGCTCAACGGCGGCGTGCCCTGCTACAACCTGTACCGCACCCTGGACGAGCGCTGGCTCGCCGTGGGCGCGCTCGAACTGAAGTTCTGGCAGGCGCTGTGCACGGCCATCGGCCGCGAGGATTGGGCCCAGCGGCACTGGAGCCTCGGCCAGGCGCCGGGCGGCTCGGACGCGGCATCGCTCACGCGCGAGTTCGCCGCGCTCATCGCCGGGGAAACGCTGCAGACGTGGATAGACCGGCTCGAAGTGATCGACTGCTGTGTCTCGCCGGTCCTCACGCCCGGCGAGGCGGCCAACCACCCGCTTTTCAACGCCGAAGTCCTGCAGGCGCTGCTCAACGAAGCCGCTGCCCAGCGCGAAGCCGCGGCACGGCGCGCAACCGGTCAAGGCGTGGTTGCGCCCGCCGCTGCACCGGCGAGCGGTCAAACGCAAGCCGGCCAGCCGCCCGGCAAGAAGCCGTTCAATTACGGCCCTTGGGGTTGAAGGTTGAGTGAAATGCAGAAGACGAAAATGGGCGCTTGACGGCTCCGGGGCGGAGCATCAAGCGCCCATTTTCACGATTGACGAATGATTGAGGAGAAAGTGCCGACCTAGCGGCGCGGCAGTGTCTGGCGCGGTGCGCGCTCGTCGTCGTAGAGCACGTGCTTGCGGCCTTCCACATGATGCGCGATGGTGCTGCGCACCTGCGCCGGCGTGACGTTGCCGGCCACCACCTGACGTGAAATGCGGCCGTCGCTGTCGATCCACTCGACGATGCGGCAGCTGCTGCCCCAAGGCTGCAAGAGCGGCTCGGAGACCCGGCAGCCGCGCACGACGATCGAACCAACGCCGATTGACAATTCTGTCTGTTTCAAGTCGCTATCCTTTCCGCTGGATGCGGGGTTGAACATCCGCGCAAGGATAGGGAAATCGCGAAACGAAAAGGTTACAGTGCGTACCAGGGTTGTTACCAATCATTACGCGACAGACCGTGACGCCGCGCCGGCTTACTCCAGCTCGCGCACGCGGTCGATGGCTTCCTCGATCCGCTCCACCGCAAGCACGTTCAATCCCTCGATCGGCTGCTTCGGCGCATTGGCGCGGGGAATCAGCGCACAGGTAAAGCCGAGCTTGGCTGCTTCCTTCAGACGATCCTGGCCGCGCGGCGAGGGCCGGATCTCGCCCGCGAGCCCCACTTCGCCAAAAACGATCAGACCCTTGGGCAACGCCTTGTTACGCATCGATGAGTGAATCGCGAGCAGCACGGCGAGGTCGGCGGCCGGTTCGGTGATCTTCACGCCGCCCACCGCATTGAGAAAAACGTCCTGATCGAAGCAGCCGATGCCCGCATGGCGATGGAGCACCGCGAGCAGCAGCGCGAGGCGGTTCTGCTCCAGTCCGACCGCGAGGCGGCGCGGATTGGGCACCTGAGCCGTATCGACGAGCGCCTGGACCTCCACGAGCAGCGGCCGCGAGCCTTCCTGCGTCACCAGAACGCACGAGCCGGGCACGCTCTGCTCGTGCTGCGAAAGAAACAGCGCCGACGGATTCGCTACGCCGCGCAACCCGCGCTCGGTCATCGCGAACACGCCCAGCTCGTTGACCGCGCCGAAGCGGTTCTTGAACGCGCGCACAAGCCGGAACGACGAATGGGTGTCGCCCTCGAAGTACAGCACCGTATCGACAATGTGCTCCAGCACGCGCGGACCCGCGAGGTTCCCCTCTTTCGTCACGTGGCCGACCATAATGATGGCCGTGCCCGACTGCTTGGCGATGCGCGTGAGCTGCGCGGCGCACTCGCGCACCTGCGCGACGGACCCGGGCGCGGACGTGAGCGCCTCGGAATAGATCGTCTGAATGGAGTCGATCACGGCGACATCGGGCCGTTCGGTCTCGATGGTCGCCTGGATCTTTTCGAGCTGGATTTCGGCGAGCAGTTGCAGCTCGCTCGCCTTCGAACCCGGATCGAGCAGCGCCAGCCGTTGCGCGCGCAACGCGATCTGCGCCGCGGACTCTTCGCCGCTCACATAGAGCGCGCGCCGCTCAGCCGCGATCTGCGCGAGCGACTGCAACAGCAGCGTGGACTTGCCGATGCCGGGGTCGCCGCCGATCAGCACCACGCCGCCCGCGACCAGCCCGCCGCCCAGCACGCGGTCGAACTCGCCCACGCCCGTGGTGAAGCGCGGCACGTCGGACGCTTCGATATCGGCGAGGCGCCGCACCGGCGCGCTCTTCGCGAGCGACTGGAAGCGGTGATTGCCCGCCGGCTCCGCGACGCTTTCCACCAGCGTGTTCCACGCCCCGCACGCAGGGCACTGCCCTTGCCACTTCGGCGCCTGTCCGCCGCATTCGCTACAGATATAGAGCGTCTTCGCCTTCGCCGTGCTTTTTGCCATGAGCGTTATTCCGCCCGCACCGGCACGCGCGGCGCGACCGCGCACATCAGCTCGTAGCCGATCGTGCCGCACGCCTGCGCGACGTCGTCGATCGGCAGGTTCGCGCCCCACAGCTCGACGCGCGCGCCCACGCCCGCACCGGGCACCGGCGTGAGATCGACCGTAAGCATGTCCATGGAGACGCGGCCCACGACGCGCGTGCGCACGCCGTCGACGATCACGGGCGTGCCCTCGGGCGCCACGCGCGGATAGCCGTCCGCGTAGCCGCAAGCCACCACGCCGATGCGCATCGGCAGGCGCGCCGTGAAGATCGAGCCGTAGCCGACGGCCTGGCCTTCGCCAATGGTCTGCGTGGCGATGAGCTCGGAGGCGAGCGTCATGGCCGGCTGCAGCCCGACGCCGTCGAGCGCCGACGCCACGCCGGAGGGCGAGGCGCCATAAAGAACGATGCCGGGGCGCACCCAGTCGAAATGCGATTCGGGATGCCAGAGCGTGGCCGCCGAGTTCGCGAGGCTGCGCGTGCCCGCGATGCCCTGCGCGCCGCGCTCGAACGTGGCCATCTGGTCGGCGATGCCGCGCGGCGTGTCGGCGTCCGAAAAGTGCGTCATCAACGTGATCTGGCCGATGCCGGCGCAGGCGCGCGTGCGCTCCCACGCCGCACGATATTTCTCGGGCGAGTAGCCGAGCCGGTTCATGCCGCTGTTCATCTTGAGCTGGATGTTGACCGGCTTCGAAAGACGCGCCATTTCGAGCATGCGCAACTGCTCGTCGCAATGGACGACGGTGGTGAGGCTGTAGCGGTCGATGACGTCGATATCGGTCGGCCGGAAGAAGCCCTCGAGCAGCAGGATCGGCCCGGCCCAGCCGAGCTCGCGCAGTTTCACGGCCTCTTCGAGGTCGAGCAGGCCGAAGCCGTCCGTGGCGCGCAAGCCGGGGAACGCGCGTGCGAGCCCATGCCCGTAGGCATTGGCCTTGACGACGGCCCAGATTTTCGACTGCGGCGCGTATTTGCGGACGACGGCGAGGTTATTGGCGAGAGCGGCGGTATGAATCGTGGCAGAGAGGGGGCGAGGCATGGGAATTTTTTCGCAAAGACGCTTTCGAATCAGGAGCTTACAGGGTGTTTTCAGCGCCCGGCAGGTCCGCCGGATGGGCGGTCAAGGAATGTGCTAGTCCGAATCCAGCTATTTTCGTGATATAAAGCCCTGCGCACAACCCATTTCGAACGTAATAAGCCCGGATGCCTCCCACCCGTCCGGGGCGGACGGACCGCAGCGAGGAAAGCATCGCATCAGATGAAAAAAGGCTTTTACACCATCATGGCCGCGCAGTTTTTTTCGTCGTTGGCCGACAATGCGCTCCTGATCGCTGCAATTGCACTGCTGAAAGACCTCAACGCCCCGAACTGGATGACGCCGCTGCTCAAGCTGTTCTTCGTCCTTTCCTACGTCGTTCTTGCCGCATTCGTCGGCGCCTTTGCTGATTCCCGCCCTAAAGGCCAGGTCATGTTCATTACGAACACGATCAAGGTCGTGGGCTGCGCCATCATGCTGGCCGGCACGCATCCGCTCTTCGCTTATGGTGTCGTGGGCTTCGGCGCGGCGGCCTATTCGCCGGCCAAATACGGCATTCTCACCGAGCTGCTACCGCCCGAACGCCTCGTCGCCGCCAATGGCTGGATCGAAGGCACCACGGTCGGCTCGATCATCCTCGGCACGGTGCTCGGCGGCGCGCTCATCAGCCCGCACATCGCCGCCCACGTGCTCCGCCACACGCCCGCCTCGATCAGCACGCCCGCCGAAGCCGCGATGCTCGTGATCATGGTCATCTACGTGATCGCCGCGCTCTTCAATCTGCGCATCCCCGACACCGGCGCGCGCTATCCGCGCCAGCAGCACGGGCCGATCCGCCTCATCACCGACTTCGCCGACTGCTTCAACACGCTCTGGCACGACAAGCTCGGCCAGATTTCGCTCGCGGTCACCACGCTGTTCTGGGGCGCGGGCGCCACGCTGCAGTTCATCGTTCTCAAATGGGCCGAAGTGTCGCTCGGCATGTCGCTCTCGGAAGGCGCCGTGCTGCAGGCCGTGGTGGCCGTGGGCGTCGCAGCCGGCGCGATGATCGCCGCCGCGCGCATCCCGCTCAAGAAGTCGCTCTCGGTGCTGCCGGTGGGCATCATGATGGGCATCGCCGTCATGCTCATGGCGTTCTACACGCGCCACCTGTTTCCGCCGCACTGGGGCCTGCGTATCGGCCACATGCACATTCCCGGCTACCTCGTGTTCGCCTATCTGTTCCTGATGGTGGTCGGCGCGCTCTCGGGCTTCTTCGTCGTGCCGATGAACGCGCTGCTCCAGCATCGCGGCCACGTGCTGCTCTCCGCCGGCCACTCGATCGCCGTGCAGAACTTCAACGAGAATCTCTCGGTGCTCGTGATGCTCTGCCTCTACGCCGTGCTCGTCTGGCTCGACGTGCCAGTGACCATCGTGATCGTGCTGTTCGGCACCTTCGTCTGCCTGATGATGTGGCTCGTGATGCGCCGCCACCAGGCCAATCAGCGCTCGTTCGACTCGGTCGCGCTGATCGGCGAAAATCATCGTCATTGAAGCGCGGATTGCGGGTGCGAATGGCGGCTGCGGGCCTCGCCCTGCCGCACACAGCGAATCCGGGCGCGCGAGACCTGAACGCGCCGGCCGCCGCGGGCCTCCACCGTAATCCGTAATCGACTCTTTCCAGCGCCTCGCGCAACGGCGGCCGGCCGGCCCTGAAGCGCGGCGCATTTGCGACGCTGCCATGACCTCACCGATTCCCAATGTCCTCACGATCGCCGGCTCCGATTCGGGTGGCGGCGCAGGCATCCAGGCCGACCTCAAGGCTTTCTCCGCGCTCGGCGCCTATGGCGCGAGCGTCATCACCGCCCTCACGGCGCAGAACACCCGCGGCGTCACCGCCATCCACGCGCCCGATGCGGGCTTCGTCGCGGCGCAGCTCGACGCCGTGTTCGAGGACATCCGCATCGACGCCGTGAAGATCGGCATGCTCGCCAACGCCTCGATCGTGCGCGCCGTCGCCGACGCGTTGCGCCGCTACCAGCCGCCGCGCGTCGTGCTCGACACGGTCATGATTTCGAAGAGCAATCACGCGCTGCTCGCGCCCGAGGCCGTGGCCGCGTTGCGCGAGGAATTGCTGCCGCTCGCGGGCGTCGTCACGCCGAATCTGCCCGAAGCCGCAGCGCTGCTCGGCGTGGCGCCGGCCGCCGACGAAGCCGCGATGGTCGAGCAAGGCGAGGCGCTGCGCGCGCTCGGCGCGCAGGCGGTGCTGATGAAGGGCGGACACCTCGGTGGCGCCGACAGCCCCGACTGGCTGATCGAAGCGGGCGGCACGCTGCGCCTGGGCGGTCCGCGCGTGCCGGTGACGAACACGCACGGCACGGGTTGCACGCTCTCCTCGGCGATTGCCGCGCTGTGGCCGCAACAGGCGACGCTCGCCGATGCCGTCGCGCAGGCGAAGACGTATCTCACGGGTGCGCTCGAAGCGAGCGAGCGGCTCGACGTGGGCCATGGCGTCGGCCCGGTGCATCACTTCTGGCGCTGGTGGTGATTGCGGCGCGGCGTCGTGGGTAACGACGTCATTCGCGCGCGAAGGCTTGTGCGCGCGAAGGCCAGTCGTCGGGGACGATGAAGCCGCGCGAGCGCTCGACGTAGCCGCCTGCGCCATCGGCGACAAAGGCGGCGACCATCGCGGGCTCGTGGGGTCGCGCGAGGCTGGCGAATAGCGTCGCCGCATCGACGGGCGCAGCAATGGCTGTACGATCTGCGAGGGTCGCTTCTTCTCCGTCGCGTCGCCCCGCTCGCGTTCCGCGTCCTCCTCCCTGGCGACCCGACGGCCCTTCCGGTCCCGACGGACTTCCCTCTCCGCTCGGCTGCTGCGCAGACGTGTTGCTGGCCGCACCTTGGCTGTTAGTTGCAAAGTCAGCACGATCTAAAGATTTATCGGTGCGTGGCGTCTCAGCCCCGATGCGCCGAGGCGCAAGCCAGGCAAGCCGAGGCAGCAAGCTCCAGCCATCCACGCCCTCGTGACCGGCAAAATCGGCCCAGTCGGCATGCGTGACCCACCAGCCGCGCCCATGCCGCGCGGCAAGCTCCGGCGGATCGTCCGGCGCTAATCCCGCGCCCTTGCCCGCGCGATAGAACAGCCAGCCCTTCACGAACATCTGCGCGAGCCACGGTCCTTCATAACCGAGCCACGCGAATTCCTCGCGCGCGCTCAGGCGCAGCTGGTGATCGAGCAGATGGGCGAGCTTCAGATCGAAGCGGTCGCGCAGGTTCGGGCCGACGAAATCGGCGAGCCGTGGCGCCACGCCCGCTTCCACGCCTGCATGCAAATAGCACTTCACCGCCAGCTCCCAATGGAGCCGCTGGGCATCGCTCGTTTGCACGAGGAAATCGCACTCGCCGAGCGTGAGGCCCGCGCGCCGCAGCGCGACGTTCGCCGCGACGAGCCGGGGCGCCGGTCCATGCGCGAGATACCAGCCGAGCAGCGCTTCGGCGTAACGGCCGAGGCGCGTAAGACGCGTCGCGTCCAGCACGGCATGCAAGCGCGCAGGATCGTGGTCGAGCTCGGTGAGCCAGGCCGCGGCGGCGCGGGCCTCGTCATCGCCGGCCCACGGCGCGGCAAGCGGCGCATGAGGTTGCGCGCGCAACAAATCGGCGCTAAAGAGCAGCCACGCGAGATCGCGCACCGCGGGATCGCCGAAACGCTCGTAGAGCGCGTCGAAAGGCGGCCCGTCGCTGCGCGCGGCGGACGGGCCGCCGAAGGCGTCTGCGGGCCGCCGCGCGGTCATGGCTTGCCGCCTCCGGCCGCATGCCAGGTGTCGCGGGCGAGGCACAGGTCGGCCCAGGCCTTCGACTTGTCGTGCAGGCTGCGCAGCAAATAGGCCGGGTGATACGAGACGATCACGGGCACGCCTTCGTATTCGTGCACGCGTCCGCGCAGCGAGGCAATGCTGCCCTCGGTCCTGAGCAGGCTTTGCGCCGCAAAGCGCCCGAGCGCGAGGATGATCTTCGGCTTCACGAGCGCCACCTGGCGCTGCAGATAAGGCTCGCAGCGCGCAACCTCGTCCGGCTCCGGATTGCGGTTGCCCGGCGGCCGGCATTTGATGACGTTCGCGATATAGACGTTCTCGCCGCGCGCGAGCGACAACGAACGCAGCATGTTGTCGAGCAGCTTGCCCGCCTGGCCGACGAACGGCTCGCCGAGGCGGTCCTCGTTCTCGCCCGGCGCCTCGCCGATCAGCATCCACTCGGCGTTCCGGTCGCCGACGCCGAACACCGTGTTGGTGCGCTTCTCGCACAGGCGGCATCGCGTGCACGATGCCACACGCTCGGCGAGCGCATCCCAGTCGAGCGTCGCGACGTCGTCGCGCGGGGCGCGCGCAGGCGCCGGATCGTGCGACAGCGACGGCTCGGGCGCAGCATCGAACCACGCGAAATCGTCTTCGGTCAGCGGCGGAGGCTCCTCCGGCCCGGCTTGCCTCGGCTCCGCGGCTGCACGGCCGGCGCGTGCCGGTGACACTGGCGCTTCTGCAAAGGCTTCTGGTTCCGGTGCCTGCGCCACGGCACGCTTCGCAACCGGCTGCGTCGGCACATCCTCTGCGGCTGCGTCGTCCACGCCAACGCGGCCAGTCGGCACCGATTGCGTCACGGACTCAACCGATGACCGTGCAACCGGCGCGGCCATCAATCCGGGCGGCGCATCGGCGGCGCGCTCGTCATCCCGTGCGCCCGCCTGCCCCGCCGCCGCGCCCTTGCGCACCCAGCGCGGCGCGAGGCCGAGCTCCTCCAGCGCGATCTCATCGAGCGGCATCCGCGCCCTCCAGTGCAAAAGTGAAGCGCATCACGATCGCGTCTTCACGGGTGTGATGGCGAGCCGGGTAGTAATTCTTGCGTCGCCCGATGGTGACGAAGCCGAATTGCTCGTAAAGCCGGATCGCCCGATGATTCGACGGCCGCACCTCCAGCAACAGCCCTTCGAGCCGCTGCGCCTGCGCGATGCGCACGCCTTCGCGCAGCAACGCAAGGCCTGCGCCCGCGCCCTGCGCCTGCGGCGCGACGCACAGGTTCAGCAGATGCATCTCGTCGACGACCGGCATGAGCACGCAATAGCCGATCAAGGTCCCCGTCACATGGCGCATGCACAGGCCAAAATAGCCGTTGCGCAGCGAGTCTTCGAAGTTGCCGCGCGACCAGGGGAATTCGTATGCCGATTTTTCGATGACCACGACCTCGTCGAGGTCGCTCTCGGTCATCGGCGAGAGGTAGCGGTCCGTCATCAGCACGCCGCTCATCGTTCGCCTTCGCGGGTGCCGTTCTGTGCCGCGCCCTGCGCAGCCTTCGCGGCCAGGCGCTCGGCCGTGGTCTGCGCGACCTTGTTGCGCACATATTCGGGCGCGGCCTCATCGGCGCGCACGGTACGGCCCGCGCGCAATGCGCGCAGCGCGGCGTGGGCGAGCGGCAGCGCGTGCGGCAGGGCTTCGGCGTCGATGGTGCGCGCCGTCGTCGAGGCAACCAGGCGCGCGCCGAATGCCGCCGCGGCGTTGCCCGCGAGCGTGAACGGCGCGTCGGGCGCGGCGATGGCCTCGGGCGCGTCGAGCGACGCCGGGCTCAGCGTGCACCAGTCGCCGGCGGCCGCGTCCCAGGCGTAGTTGGCCCAATACGCTTCGTCCATGCGCGCGTCGAGCGCCGCGAGCACGCGCGTCGCCGACGGATCGCGCATGCGCGCGCTCTCGGCGCAGACGAGCAGCGTGCTCACGGGAACCACGGGAATGTCGAGGCCGAACGCGAGGCCCTGGGCGACGCCCGTGGCGGTGCGCAGACCGGTGAAGGAGCCGGGGCCCGCGCCGAACGCGATCGCATCGCAGTCGGCGAGCGTGAGTCCCGCTTCGGCCAGCAACTCGCCGATGGCGGGCAGGAGCCGCGTGCTCGAGACGGCGCCGGTCGCTTCGTGGCGCATCCAGACGCGCGGCTCGGGCGGCGCCTCGGCGGCGGAGTCGGCAGCGGAATCGGCGGCGGAGTCGGACGCGGCGCCGGCAGGCGCGGCGGCGCGAAGCAAGGCGACCGAGCAGTATTCGGTCGAGGTATCGAGGGCAAGCAGCACGGTTTCAGTCATGACCGCTATTGTAATGCGCCGCCTTCATGCAGTCGCCGGCCAGGCATGGCCCATGCGTTCACGCGCCCGGCCTCGCCAGAATGGAGCAATGGTTCCAGCCCCATATCGAATACGCTGCGAATGGCGCTGCTACCATCGCCCGAGCTGTCCCGCTATCCCGATTACCCAGTGGAGGAAAAAACAATGAGCGATGTGAACGCCCAATTCGAGCAGGCCCAGCAAGACGTGCAACAACTGCCGGAGCGGCCGGGCAACCTGACGCTGCTGCGCCTGTATGCACTCTTCAAGCAGGCGACCGAAGGCGACGTGCACGGCGACAAGCCGGGCTTCACCGACATCGTCGGCAAATACAAGTACGAGGCATGGGCGGCGTTGCAGGGCACCGCGCAGGACGCCGCGAAGACGCAGTACGTCGAGCTGGTCGAATCGCTCAAGAGCGGCGCTGCGAGCTAACAGGATCGGCGAGAAAGGAACGGCGAGAAGCCACGAAAGCGGCGAAGAAACGGACTGCTGCACCGCACACGGCCCGCGCCACGCGCCGGGCCGCTCGCGATTCGGCTTCATCCTGATCGCGCCCTTTCTCCTTATTGCACCTTGGCAGCCGCCCTTGTCGCGCCTCACACATAGGTGCAAAGACCGCTGGCGCGCTGCAGCAAAACGAGATACAATACGCGCTGCGTTGCGCTCCGGTCGCCTTTGCGATCAGCAAAACGCCTCGTAGCGTTAAGCTCCAATCCAGTTTAGAACCTGTCCCCTCCTGCCATGGCCCTGTTTTTCGGGCCGTCAATATCAGGCTGGCGGCTGGCCAATCCCGGCCTGAACCGCACCCAAAACAGCTTCTAACGAAAAATCCGCCCTTCCGTGGTGCGGATTGCCCCCGTTTTTCGATTTGTTTGCACGATCTAACGACTTGGGTATGCCGATTGGCGCCGACGTTCTATTTCCTGTGTACCAAGGATTTTCATGACTTCGAGCAATACCCAAAGCCCCCTCGACGCGATTGCCAACGACGCCCTCGGTCTCGACGCCGCCGCCGCTTCCCCTGAAGCCGCCGTGCAAGCCGACGAGACGCCCGCAGGCCCGACGTTCGCATCGCTCGGTCTGTCGCCGGAGATCGTCTCCGCGCTGACCGCGGCGGGCTACAAGGCCCCGACGCCCGTGCAGGAACGCGCCATTCCTGCCGCCATCGCCGGCCGCGATTTGCTGGTCTCCAGCCCGACCGGTTCGGGCAAGACCGCTGCTTTCATGCTGCCCGCGATCGAGCGCTTCGCGCAGCTGCAAAAGACGCAAGCCGCTCAACCGCGCGAGCCGCGTCCCCAAGGCCAGCAAGGCCAGGGCGACCGCCGCCAGCGCCGTCCGCAGCCGGTCGCGCGCCCCGGCCTGCTCGTTCTCACGCCCACGCGTGAGCTCGCCATGCAGGTGACCACGGCCGCTTCGACGTACGGCCAGCATCTGCGCCGTCTGCGCACGGTCAGCATTCTCGGCGGCGTGGCCTATGGCCAGCAGCTCATGCTGCTCGCGAAGAACCCCGAGATTCTCGTGGCGACGCCGGGCCGTCTGCTCGATCACCTCGAGCGCGGCCGCATCGACCTGTCCGAACTCAAGATGCTCGTGCTCGACGAAGCCGACCGCATGCTCGACATGGGCTTCATCGACGACATCGACACGATCGTGGCCGCTACGCCCGAAACGCGTCAGACGATGCTGTTCTCGGCCACGCTCGACGGCAAGATCGCGTCGATCACGGGCCGCCTGCTCAAGGATCCGGAGCGTATCGAGATCGTGCGCAAGGTCGAGGCGAACTCGAACATCGCGCAGACCGTGCATTACGTGGACGACCGCGATCACAAGGATCGCCTGCTCGACCATCTGCTGCGCGACGAAAAGCTCGACCAGGCCGTCGTGTTCACGGCGACCAAGATGGACGCCGATCAACTCGCCGGCAAGCTCGCCGACGCCGGTTTCGAAACGGCCGCCCTGCACGGCGACCTGCCGCAAGGCGCGCGTAACCGCACGATCCGTGCGCTGCGCGAGCGCCGCGTGCGCGTGCTCGTCGCGACCGACGTCGCGGCGCGCGGTATCGACATCCCCGGCATCACGCACGTCTTCAATTACGACCTGCCGAAGTTCGCCGAAGACTACGTGCACCGTATCGGCCGTACCGGTCGTGCGGGCCGTTCGGGCATCGCCGTGAGCCTCGTGCATCACGCCGAGCAAGGCGCGCTCAAGCGCATCGAGCGCTTCGTGCGCTCGCCGCTGCCCGTCAACGTGATCGAAGGCTTCGAGCCGCGCAAGGCGCCGCCCGCGAACCGCGGCTTTGGCGGCCGTGGCCGTCCGGGCGGTGGCAACGGTGGTGGCCGTCGCTTCGGTAACGGCAACGGCAAGCCGGGTGGCTATGGCAACCGCGGCGGCGAGCGCAGCTTCGGCGACCGTCCCCAGGGCGAACGCAGCTTTGGCGATCGTTCGAACGGCGGCGAGCGCAACGGCAACAGCAACAGCTGGGGCAACCGCTCGGAAGGCTCGCGCGGCGGCTATGGCCAGCGTGAAGGCGGCTACGGCGCCTCGCGCCGCGAAGGCGGCGGCGGCGATCGTGGCGGCTACGGCCAGCCGCGTGGCGAAGGCTTCGGCCGCTCGCGCGAAGGCGGCTACGGCGCGCGCCGCAACGACGGCCCGCGTGGCGCACGTCGCGACAGCTAAGCCGACGTACGCGGGCGGAACGCAGTTTCCGCTCGCCGACTAACGTCGAAATCAAGGACCGGTGCTTCGTCACCGGTCTTTTTTTGCCCGCAGCCAGGATTTCACGATACGAAAAATTTTTTTGCTTCGTAAAAAATCGTGCTGCGCGGCACAAAGACGCTCATTGCAAGATGGAAAATTGCGTTTCTTATCGCGGAACGAACATCATAAGCTATTGATTTTATTTGATTAAAAAACACGAAAATTCCTCATTGCCTGTCTGTTGCGGGGCGATCGATTTGCCTAGACTCTTATATAAGAGTTCGCGAAACGAAACACCCCGACGCAGTCCTCCAGGTGCCCCCCTTCGCGAAGCTCAGTGGTTCAGCAGTTCCGATCAGCGCTTCATTTATCAGCTCATTTACCCGGTCTACGAAGGAGCACACCATGTCGACTCGTCAACAGCAAGCCCAGCAACTCCAACAGCAATGGGAAACGGATCCGCGCTGGAAGGGCATCAAGCGCAACTACACGGCTGAAGACGTGGTGCGCCTGCGCGGCTCGATCCAGCCCGAGCACACGCTCGCGAAGAACGGCGCCGAAAAGCTCTGGAAGGGCGTGAACACCGAGCCGTTCATCAACGCACTCGGCGCGCTCACGGGCAACCAGGCCATGCAGCAGGTCAAGGCCGGCCTCAAGGCCATCTACCTCTCGGGCTGGCAAGTTGCAGGCGACGCCAACGTCGCCGGCGAAATGTACCCGGATCAGTCGCTCTACCCGGCCAACTCGGTGCCGCAAGTGGTCAAGCGCATCAACAACACGCTCACGCGCGCCGACCAGATCCAGTGGTCCGAAGGCAAGAACCCCGGCGACGAAGGCTACACCGACTTCTTCCAGCCGATCGTGGCCGACGCTGAAGCCGGCTTCGGCGGCGTGCTCAACGCGTTCGAACTGATGAAGGCGATGATCGAAGCGGGCGCCGCGGGCGTGCACTTCGAAGACCAGCTCGCTTCGGTGAAGAAGTGCGGCCACATGGGCGGCAAGGTGCTCGTGCCGACGCGCGAAAACATCGCCAAGCTGACGGCCGCACGTCTCGCGGCCGACGTCTGCGGCGTGCCGACCGTGCTGCTCGCGCGCACCGACGCCGAAGCCGCCGACCTCGTCACCTCCGACATCGACGACAACGACCGCCCGTTCCTCACGGGCGAGCGCACGGTGGAAGGCTTCTTCCGCACGCGTAACGGCCTCGAGCAGTCGATCTCGCGCGGCCTCGCCTATGCGCCGTACGCCGACATGATCTGGTGCGAAACGGGCAAGCCCGATCTCGAGTTCGCGAAGAAGTTCGCGGAAGCGATCCACAAGGAATTCCCGGGCAAGCTGCTCTCGTACAACTGCTCGCCGTCGTTCAACTGGAAGAAGAACCTCGACGACGCGACGATCGCCAAGTTCCAGCGCGAGCTGGGCGCGATGGGCTACAAGTTCCAGTTCATCACGCTCGCGGGCTTCCACTCGCTGAACTACTCGATGTTCAACCTCGCGCACGGCTATGCGCGCCAGAACATGAGCGCGTTTGTCGAGCTGCAGCAGGCCGAGTTCGCCGCCGCCGAAAAGGGCTTCACCGCCGTGAAGCACCAGCGCGAAGTGGGCACGGGCTACTTCGACGCCGTGACGCAGACGGTCGAGCGCGATGCATCGACGACCGCCCTGCACGGCTCGACGGAAGACGAGCAGTTCTTCGACAAGAAAGTGGCGTAAGACCACACGCGGGGGGCGCGTCCCCCTGCCCTTTTCTGGCGCCGGACGCACGGCGCGGCGGCCGGCTCGCATGTCCTTGGCGGGGCGCGCCGGACGCCGCCACCGCCGGACGGGCGCCAGTCATCGCGCGAAAAGCATCACAAGCGCGACGAGGCAAACCAAGGAAGGCGCATGGACATCGGCCGTGCATGTCCATGCGCCGACCGCGGTCCGGGCGAGCGCCCGAAATCAGATCACGAGATCAGGCACGGACCCGCAAGCGGCCGCGCTTAGCGATAGACGATCACCGGAATCTTCGTATGCGTGAGCACGCGCTGCGTCTCGCTGCCGATCAGCAGGCTGCCCAGACCGCGCCGCCCGTGCGAAGCCATGAATATGACGTCGCAGCCGCAATTTTCGGCGGTTTCGATAATGCCGAGGTAAGGCGAAGGATGCACGCTGGTGCAGGTGTCGCACGTGACGCCCACGCTGTGCGCCGCCGCCTCCACTTCCTGCAGATGGATACGCGCCTCCCGCTCGCTGCGGGTCTGAAAATCGCCGGGCAGCTCGATCACGACGTCGGCGTAGGGCGAGTACGGATATTGCGGCAGGCACGCGTAAGCCGTGACGCGGGCGCCCACCGTGCGCGCAAGATCGATTGCGCCGTCGATGGCCTTCTTCGACAGATCGGTGCCGTCGGTCGGCACGAGAATGTGCTTGAACATGGCGCCCTCCGTCCTTCGATATTGATCTGCGGGTCTGGACGCGCTCGCTGACGCGCCACGCGCCAGGAAAAACCCCGCGCCGGGAAGCCCTGAAATCGATTGTAGTGCGCGAATAATCGGCGCACGGCGCGCATGCGGGCATCTCCCCATATCGGAAACGCGGATGAATCCGGCGCTGGCGCCCCATGCCAGTGCGCTGGTCATTCAATCCTGGCCCCAGTAACCCGGCTGACCGTAGGTATGCTTGAGAAAGTCGAGAAAGAGGCGCACGCGCAACGGCAAGTGGCGGCGCTGCGGAAAGACGGCGTGAATGCCGATGGGCGGCGCGGCGTAGGCGTCGAGCACGCTTGCGAGCCGTCCCGCCGCAATGTCCTCCCCGACTTCCCACCACGAGCGCCAGGCCAGGCCATAGCCTTCGAGGCACCATTCGTGGAGCACCGCGCCGTCCGAGCATTCCATCGTGCCGGACACGCGTATCGACACCACTTTGCCGTCCTGCTGAAAGGTCCAGCCGCGCTGCTGGTTGGCGCTGCTCGCGCCGAGCGCGAGACAGTTGTGGCGCGCGAGATCGGCCAGCGTCTCGGGCGCGCCGCGCCGCGACAGATAGGCGGGCGACGCCACGCATACGCGCCGGTTCTCGCCGAGCTTGAGCGAGACCAGCGACGAATCGGGCAGCTCGCCGAGCCGCACCGCGCAGTCGAAACCCTCGTTGACGAGGTCGACGAGCCGGTCCGAGAGGTCGAGCGTGGTCGTCACATCGGGATGCGCGGACGTGAAATCGGGCACGAGCGGCGCGACGTGACGCCGGCCAAAGCCGGCCGGCGCGGAGACGCGCAGGTGCCCGCTCGCCTTCACGCCGCCCGCGGAGACGCTGGCCTCGGCGTTCTGCATGTCGTGAATGATGCGCTGGCAGTCTTCGAGGAACGCCGAGCCCTCGAAGGTCAGCGTAATGCGCCGCGTGGTCCGCACGAAGAGCTTCACGCCGAGCCGCTCTTCGAGCGCGTCGATGCGACGGCCGATGATCGCGGGCGCGACGCCCTCGGCCTGCGCCGCCGCGGAAAGGCTGCCCTTCGCGGCGACATTGACGAAGGTTTCGATTTGTTTGAAGCGATCCATCGGAAAACGAGAAAAACAGAATTACAGAACGCGCTTGATGGCAAAAATCTGCCTGATCGTCAGATTAGGTGGGTAAAAGTAAAAGATCAAGTGATCATTCCCGTCTTTTTCCGTGTGGGGGCTCATGAATACAATTCAACCCGACCTCTGATGATGGAGTGCAAGGCTATGTCGGCCAGAACGACACCCACTGCGACACCCGGCACGGCACAATCCGCGGCACCGCGATTTCCCAAGGCTGTGATCTTCGATGCGTACGGCACGCTCTTCGACGTGCATTCGGTCGTCGCGGTAGCCGAGCAGATGTTCCCCGGCCACGGTGACGCGCTCTCGCAGCTCTGGCGCGCCAAGCAGATCGAATACACGCAGTTGCGCACGCTCTCGGACCCCGCTGGCGCGCGCTATCGCCCCTTCTGGGACATCACGCTCGACGCGCTGCACTACGCGGCGCGGCGCCTGAACCTGTCGCTCTCGGGCGCGGGCGAAAAGCGTCTGATGGACGAGTACACCTGCCTCTCGGCCTTCCCCGACGTGCTGCCCGTGCTGCGCCGCCTGCGCGAGCCCGGCACGGACGGCACGCGCCTCGGCCTCGCCATCCTCTCGAACGGCAACCCGCAGATGCTCGACATCGCGGTGAAGAGCGCCGGCATGAACGGCCTGTTCGATCACGTACTTTCGGTCGACGCCGTGCGCGCCTACAAACCGGCCACGGCCGCGTATGCGCTCGGCACGGCCGCGTTCGACGCCGCGCCGCGCGACATCGTGTTCGTTTCGTCGAACGGCTGGGACGCCGCGGGCGCCGGCTGGTTCGGCTACACCACATTCTGGATCAACCGCCAGCGACTGCCCGCCGAAGAACTCGGCGTGCCGCCGCACGGTACCGGCGGCGGCATGGCAGAACTCGCCGCCTTTCTCGAAACCGCTGTGCCTGCAGAGCGAAGCCGCCCCGCGCCCCAGCCCGGGCGCGCGACGAAATCGTCCTGACCGGCACGGCTATTACAACCAACCACATTCAAAGTCTGACCGACCAAGGAGCAAGCAATCATGGCGAACACGTTGCAACTGCCGCAAGGCATGCAGATCACCGGTGAAATCAAGCCCGGCTTCGAAACGATCCTTACGCCCGAAGCACTCGAACTCGTCGCGAAGCTGCACCGCGCGTTCGAGCCGCGTCGGCAGGAACTGCTCAAGGCGCGCGTCGAACGCACGAAGCGCCTCGACGCCGGCGAGCGCCCCGACTTCCTCCCGGAAACGAAGTCGATCCGCGAAGGCGACTGGAAGATCGCGCCGCTGCCGAAGGATCTCGAATGCCGCCGCGTCGAAATCACGGGCCCGGTCGAGCGCAAGATGATCATCAACGCGCTGAATTCCGGTGCGGACTCCTACATGACCGACTTCGAGGACTCGAACGCGCCGGGCTGGGACAACCAGATCACGGGCCAGCTCAACCTCAAGGACGCCGTGCGCCGTACCATCTCGCTCGAGCAGAACGGCAAGACCTACAAGCTCAACGACAAGACCGCCACGCTGATCGTGCGTCCGCGCGGCTGGCACCTCGACGAAAAGCACGTGACGGTCGACGGCCAGCGCGTCTCCGGCGGCATCTTCGACTTCGCGCTCTATCTGTTCCACAACGCCAGGGAACTGCTCTCGCGCGGCACCGGCCCGTACTTCTATCTGCCGAAGATGGAAAGCCACCTCGAAGCGCGCCTGTGGAACGACATCTTCGTCGCGGCGCAGGAAAGCGTGGGCATCCCGCGCGGCACGATCCGCGCCACGGTGCTGATCGAAACGATCCTCGCCACGTTCGAGATGGACGAAATCCTCCATGAACTGCGCGAACACAGCTCGGGCCTGAACGCCGGCCGCTGGGACTACATCTTCTCGGCAATCAAGAAGTTCAAGAACGACAAGGACTTCTGCCTCGCGGAGCGCTCGCAGATCACCATGACGGTGCCGTTCATGCGCGCCTATGCGCTCGAACTGCTCAAGACCTGCCACAAGCGCAATGCGCCGGCCATCGGCGGCATGAGCGCGCTGATCCCGATCAAGAACGACGCCGCGGCGAACGACAAGGCCATGGGCGGCGTGCGCTCGGACAAGGCGCGCGACGCCACCGACGGCTACGACGGCGGCTGGGTGGCTCACCCGGGCCTCGTGCCCATCGCGATGGAAGAGTTCGTGAAGGTGCTCGGCGACAAGCCGAACCAGATCGGCAAGCAGCGCCCCGACGTCAACGTGACGAGCAAGGACCTGCTCGACTTCCGTCCCGAAGCGCCGATCACCGAAACGGGCCTGCGCAACAACATCAACGTGGGCATCCACTACCTGGGCTCGTGGCTCGCAGGCAATGGCTGCGTGCCGATCCACAACCTGATGGAAGACGCCGCCACCGCGGAAATTTCGCGTGCGCAAGTCTGGCAGTGGATCCGCTCGCCCAAGGGCAAGCTCGACGACGGCCGCAAGGTCACGGCCGAGCTCGTGCGCGAACTGATCCCGCAGGAACTCGACAAGGTGAAGGCCTCGGTCGGCGGCAATACGAAGCCGTACGAGCGCGCTGCGCAGATCTTCGAAGAAATGTCGACGTCGGAGAACTTCGTCGACTTCCTGACGCTGCCGCTCTACGAAGAGATCTGATCGTTCGTTCTGCTTGACGATTAGTCGATGAAAAAGGCCCGGCGGATTCACTCCGCCGGGCCTTCGTGTTTCTGCGCCGCGTGCTTGCGCAGCGCGCGTGTTCGAAGTGTGTGGCGTGTCTAGCGCCCAAGACGGTGCGCGACCCAGTCGCCGCCGTGAATCTGCGGACGCCCTTTCACCGCGTGATGCGCGACCGGATAGAACAGGCATTCGAGCCGTTCGCCCGCCACTTCCAGATTCACCCTCTGCGAGACGAACAGGCCATCGACGCCGGGATAGACCTGCTCGATTTCGTCGAGCACGGCCACGAGCGCATCGTCGACCTCGTAGACGTCACCGACCACCATCTCGGCCTGCGCATCGACCACCATCCCCGGATACGTTCCGAAGTCGAACAGACGGCCCGCCACCGCCGTGCGGCCGATGAGACGCGGCTGCCCGATCGCATGGCGCGCCGCCGCGAGATTGATGTCGTTGATCTCGCCCGCGCGCAGCGTGCCGTAGATGAATACGTACTTCATGGCTTGTGCTCCTTGCTCCTGATTGCCTGTTGCCGATACCTCGTGCGGCGAGCGGGCCGTAGGGCCGGCCGCTCGCCTCATCGCCGGGAGGACGTCGTCCAGAATGCGCCCAATATGCGCCAGCGATAAATCCGGCAGCATTATGCGCCTGCGCCCAAGCCGACGGGCACGTTCGCACGACGACATCCGCGCGCGCCTACAATGATGCGGTGAGCAACGCCCCGACCCGCCATGCCTTTCTCCTCGCCCGCCGCCACGCTTCCCGCCGAGCTCGCCGACATTCCGCCCGAATTCGAGCCGGCGCCCGCGCATCCCATCCGCGTACGCTCGCGGCCGATGGGCGCCGGCGTGCGCATCGCGCAGCATACGCACGCGTGGGCGCAGCTCGCCTATGCCTCGCGCGGGGTACTGCGCATGACCACGCCGGGTACGACGTGGATGGTCCCGCCTTCGCGGGCGATCTGGGTACCGCCGTTCATCACGCATGAGGTCGTGATCGTCGAGGACGCGTTCCTGCGCACGCTCTATGTCGATGCCTCGGTGATTCCGCCTGGGCTCGACGCATGCCGCGTGGTGGAGGTCTCCGGCCTGCTGCGCGAGGCGATCGCCGCGTTCGACGAGCGCGGCATCCGCCCCGCGCGCGAGCGCCTGCTGGGAGCCGTCGCGCTCGACGAGATCACGCGTTCGGCGCCGCTGCCGCTCTCCGTGCCGATGCCCGTGGAAAAGCGTCTGCGCTCGCTGTGCGAGGCGCTGCTCGCCGATCCGGCCGGCCCCGGCTCGCTCGAATACTGGGCCGCGCACGTGGGCGCGAGCACGCGCACGATCGCGCGGCTGTTCCGGCAGGAGCTCGGTGTGAGTTTTTCACAGTGGCGCCAGCAGGCGATCCTCGCGCGCGCGATTCCGCTGCTGAACCAGGGCAAGCCGATGGCCATCGTGGCGCAGGAGCTCGGCTACCAGAGCCAGAGCGCGTTTTCCGCGATGTTCCGGCGTGCGTTCGGCGAGAGCCCGCGCGCGTTCATTGCGCGAGGCACGGGCGAGCGCGAATACGACTCGCACGAAGAAGACGTGACGAACGACGTACCGATTCCGGCGGCGCCCATCGAATCAGCGCGGTAAGAGCGCGCGCCACGACGCCTGAACGCGCGCCCGATAGACGCAAGCGGGCTCTGCCACGGGGAATTGTTCGCGCAGATTCGTCAGACCTGCCGCGTCATATGACGGATCGAGCCGAGGCGCGCGAGGCGCGGCCCCGCCACGCGGTAACCCATGCGCAGATAGAGCCGCGCCGCGGGATTGTCGACGAACACGCGCAGCTGCAACTCGCGCAGCCCGCGCTCGCGCGCCCAGCGATGCGACATGTCGAGCAGGAAGGTCCCCGCGCCGTTGCCGCGATAGCCTTCGGCGATCTGCACGTCGCGGATGTGCAGCGAATCGCCCTCCTGGGTGACGCGCAGCACGCCGATGGCCTCGCCATCGAGTTCGAGGATGAAATTCTCCGATTCGCGGTAGCTGGCCAGAAAGAGATCGCCGCGCCAGATCAGATGATGGCGCTGGTAATAGCCGCCCATGTTCCGGCGCGTCAGCGACTCGGCGAACTCGAAGTCGTCCATGGTGGCGTGACGGAGCTGAAAGCGCGACGGGATGTCGTTCGGTGCGAACATGGCGGGCAACGCGGAAATTCGAAAGTTCCGACAACGCTACGATAACGCGCCCGCTCAGGCAATGGCCGTTTGTCCGTATCCGCGAGGATTGGAGAGGATTTGAAGGGGGAAGGAGAAATAGAAAAAGCCCGCTGGAACTTCCAGCGGGCTTTGATTCTGGCGGAGCGGACGGGACTCGAACCCGCGACCCCCGGCGTGACAGGCCGGTATTCTAACCGACTGAACTACCGCTCCAGTCCTGCTTTACTGCACCGGCGGTCGGTTAGAACCCGCTGGCGGCGTCGCCTTACTACTACTTGATGGCGCCACATTTTATTTGGCGTCCCCTAGGGGATTCGAACCCCTGTACTCACCGTGAAAGGGTGATGTCCTAGGCCTCTAGACGAAGGGGACAACACAGGCTTGCGCCTTGAACCACATGCCACCCGATACCCTGGGCAGATCGAATCTGGCGGAGCGGACGGGACTCGAACCCGCGACCCCCGGCGTGACAGGCCGGTATTCTAACCGACTGAACTACCGCTCCAGTCCTGCTTTACTGCACCGGCGGTCGGTTAGAACCCGCTGGCGGCGTCGCCTTACTACTTCTTTGGCGCCGCATTTTGTTTGGCGTCCCCTAGGGGATTCGAACCCCTGTACTCACCGTGAAAGGGTGATGTCCTAGGCCTCTAGACGAAGGGGACAACACAGGCTTACGCCTATAACACTTCAACTAAAAAGCCCGCTCACGGATTCTGAACGGGCTTCTATCTGGCGGAGCGGACGGGACTCGAACCCGCGACCCCCGGCGTGACAGGCCGGTATTCTAACCGACTGAACTACCGCTCCAGTTTCGACATACACAGATGGGCGTCGGTTGATTCCCACCTGCTGCCTCGCCGATATCATTACGATTTGCTCGACGACGCTCATGTCTGGCGTCCCCTAGGGGATTCGAACCCCTGTACTCACCGTGAAAGGGTGATGTCCTAGGCCTCTAGACGAAGGGGACATGATCTTTTCAGATAATGCCTTGCTACATACTACGTTGTTCTGTTGGTGGAGGTAAGCGGGATCGAACCGCTGACCTCTTGCATGCCATGCAAGCGCTCTCCCAGCTGAGCTATACCCCCTTGCAGAACAGAAGCGAGATTTTAAACATCAATTTCGCTTTCGTCAAGAGCGTTTTGAATCTTTTTTTCATCGCTTCGACGTTTTGGCGAAACATCGTTGCTCGATTCAAGCGCTCTTTGCGTGAAACTTGCTGCTGTTTCGCGCTCCGTGTTCAACGGAGCCCGAATACTACAAGAACTCTGTCCCCGACGCTAGTGCCAGAGCGAAAATTCTTCAAATATTTTTACGCACTCTCCTGGCCATGGATTCAAGCGCCCTTCGCGAGACCCTGCTCGATGCGGCTCACGACTGCATCGCGGCCGAACAGCGTAAGCACCGCGTCGATCGCCGGCGTATGCGTCGTGCCCGCCACGAACAGGCGCACCGGCATCGCGAGCTGCGGCATCTTGAGCTTGTGCGCGCCCAGCGTCGTCTTGAAGGCGGCCGAGATGGCCTCCTTGGTCCACTCCGCGCCCTTGAGCGCGACGACGAGATCGGCGAGCGCCGGACGCACCGCGCCGGTCACGTGCTGCGCGAGCGCGTCCGCTTCGGGCTGCGGCTCGCGATAGAACATCATGGCGCTCTCGGCGATCTCCTTGATCGTCGTCGCGCGGTCCTTGAAGAGCGCCACCACGCCGTCGAGCGACGGCCCCTTCGCGAGCGTCGCTTCATCTACGCCCAGCGCCGCGAAGAACGGCTTCGAGAGTTCGGCGAGACGCGCGTTGTCGACTTCCTTCAGGTAGTGGTTGTTGAGCCAGTTGAGCTTGTTGTGGTCGTACTGCGCCGGCGACTTGCCCAGATGGTCTAGGTCGAACCAGTCGACGAACTGCTCGCGCGTGAACACCTCGGCGTCGCCATGCGACCAGCCCAGACGCGCGAGGTAGTTCAGCACCGCTTCGGGCAGATAACCGGCGTCGCGATACCCCATCACGCTCATGGCGCCGTGACGTTTGCTCATCTTTTCGCCCTGCTCGTTGAGCACGGTCGGCAAGTGCGCATAGACGGGCGGCTCGGCGCCCAGCGCGCGCAGGATGTTGATCTGGCGCGGCGTGTTGTTCACGTGATCGTCGCCGCGGATCACGTGCGTGATCTTCATGTCGATGTCGTCGACCACGACGCAGAAGTTGTAGGTCGGCGTGCCGTCCGGGCGCGCGATCACGAGATCGTCGAGCTCCTCGTTCGAGATCTCCACGCGGCCCTTCACGGCGTCGTCCCATGCGACCACGCCCGTGAGCGGGTTACGGAAGCGCAGCACCGGCTGCACGCCTGCGGGCGGCGTGGGCAGCACCTTGCCCGGCTCGGGACGCCACGTGCCGTCGTAGCGCGGCTTCTCGCCGGCCTCGCGCTGGCGCTCGCGCAGCGCGTCGAGCTCCTCGGTCGACATGTAGCATGGGTAGACGAGGCCCTGGTCCTGCATCTCTTTGAGCACTTCGCGATAACGGTCCATGCGCTGCATCTGGTAGAACGGACCTTCGTCGAAATCGAGGCCGAGCCATTGCATGCCTTCGAGGATCGCGTCGACCGATTCGGTGGTCGAGCGCTCGAGGTCGGTGTCTTCGATCCGCAGCACGAAGGCGCCCTTGTTGTGGCGCGCGAACGCCCACGGGTAGAGCGCGGAACGGATGTTGCCGAGGTGGATGAAGCCGGTCGGGCTCGGCGCAAAGCGGGTACGGACGGGGGTCGTGGTCATGGGCGAATACTCGAGGACGATGCCGTCCGGCGACCGGCAGGCGCTGCGGCGTCAACGACACGGACGACGCAGCGGGCACATTCGGTCAGCGGCGGACAGCGAAGGTTCGCGACGCAGGCCGTCGTCCCGGCGATGCGTGCTCCGGGAGAGCACGGCACAGCGCGGCGCGGCAGGCGCAAAACGCGAACGGAAAACCGGGAAAATTAGAGACGGGATTATACCCGCCGCGCGGGCGTTCGGCCGCGCATGGGAGTGGGCGCGGGCGCAGCCACCGCGCGCTGCGTAGCGAAGCTTGCCGGATCGTGGTCGATTCCTGGCCGACTCGCGGTCCATTCATGGCCGATTCATGGCCGCCCCAAGGCCGACTCGCGACCGATCCATCGCCTCGGGCAACGGCGACACATCGCGTTACACGCACGAAGCGTGAGCGCGCACGGCTTTGCCTTATCATGTCGGCGCGCTGACGCCCTCGCCGGCGCCGCTCGCCCGTTGTGGCGGGCGGCAAGAACAAACGCGGCGCGCGCACGCCACACGAAAATCGCCTTCGCACGCGCCGCCTGGAGAAATTGCTTGAAACCCAGTTCGAAGCCGGACCCGAAACCGGACTTGAAGCCCGACCCGCAGTTGGACCGCAATCCGTCGCCACGTTCCTTGAGCCGCCGCCATTTCTCGCTTGCGGCCGCCTCCACCGTGCTCGCCGCCTGCACGACCGCAGGCACGCAGACCGCAGACAACAAGAGCGGCACGGCCGCCCCGCCGCCGCTCGCGAAAACGCCGCGGCCGATCCGCGTGGGCCTCGCGCTCGGCGGCGGCGCCGCGCGTGGCTTCGCGCATATCGGCGTGATCAAGGGGCTCGAGGCGCGCAACGTCCAGGTCGATCTGATCACCGGCACGAGCGCGGGCTCGGTGGTCGCGGCGCTCTACGCCTCGGGCATGAACGGCTTCGCGCTCAACAAGCTCGCGCTGACGATGGACGAAGCGTCGATCAGCGACTGGGCCATGCCGTTTCGCACGCGCGGCATTCTGCAAGGCGTGGCGCTGCAGAACTTCCTGAACACGACGCTGCACGACCGCCCGATCGAGAAGATGACGAGGCCGCTCGGCGTGGTCTCGACCGATCTGCGCACCGGTCAGCCGATCCTGTTCCAGCGCGGCAACACGGGCATTGCGGTGCGCGCCTCGTGCAGCATTCCGTCGATCTTCGAGCCGGTGCGCATCGCGGGCCACGAATACGTGGACGGCGGCCTCGTGAGCCCGGTGCCGGCCTCGTTCGCGCGCAAGATGGGCGCCGACTTCGTGATTGCCGTGGATATTTCGGCACGCCCCGAAACGGCGCCCACGCAGAGCCAGTTCGACGTGCTGATGCAGACCTTCACGATCATGGGTCAGTCGATCAAGAACTACGAACTCGAAAAATACGCCGACATCGTGATCCGGCCGAACCTCAACGCCATGTCGAGCAGCGACTTCACGCAACGTAACGCCGCGATACTCGCAGGCGAGGAAGCGGCGGCGAAAATCTTTCCCGAGCTCGAGCGCAAGCTGGCCGCCGCACGCATGGCGACGGCCTGAGCGACCAACCGAACGGCGGACCGAACGCAAAAAGCCTGCTTCAAAGAAGCAGGCTTTTTGTTGCGCCCTGGCTTGCGATCAGTTGCCGCTGTTGGCGTCGAACTGCGCGCTCACGCGCTGCTTGAGGTCTTGCTGCTGATCCGGCGTGAACGACGTTTCAATCCGGCGCGCACCCGTGAAGCGCTTTTCCCAGTAGCCGCTATCCAGATCGTCGACGCGGATCGTGCTGCCGGTGGACGGCGAGTGCACAAACTTGTTGTCGCCGATATAGATGCCCACGTGCGAGAACGTGCGGCGCATCGTATTGAAGAACACGAGGTCGCCGGGCTTGAGGTTGCTCATGCTCACCTTCTCGCCCACACGGCTCATTTCCTCGGCGCGGCGCGGCAGGTTCAGGCCGAGCGTGTCCTGGAACACGTAGCGCACGAAGCCGCTGCAGTCGAGACCCGAGTCCGGCGTGTTGCCGCCCCACCGGTAGCGCACGCCGATCATGTTCAGCGCGCCGACCACGACGTCGCCGGCCTTGCCCGCCATGCCGGAGAGAAATGACTTCGCACCGCCTTGGGCCGGAGCCGGTGCGGTGGTTTGAGTCGTGGTCGGGATCGCGGGTTGAACTGCGGAGAGCGACTGCGAATTCGCCGAATTGCTCGGCGAAAATGAGACGTTCTGATTAAAACTGCCTGCTTCGTCGGCGAACGCGCCGGGAGCTGCAGCCATCAGTGCGCCGATGAACATCCCGGCGACGACGCGCGTGCAAGCCTGGGTCAAGGATCGGTGCTGCATGGGTCGGAATAAATTGCCCGTAAATCAGGGAGTTAGAAGAAAAGTTTGGACGATACTAGCCAGTAAGTATTTGTGTGTCAAAACAAATAGAAAAAAACAATTACGATGGGCACCTCATTGGTGAATTTCACCAAAAAAGCCCCTTAAGTTCCGCGATCGTTCAGCGATCGAACGCGGCTTTCAACAACTTTCGCGTGTAAGGGTGGGTGGGGTCGTCAAAGATTTTTGTTACATCTCCAGTCTCGACGATCGCCCCGTTCTGCATCACCGCCACCCGATGCGCCATCGCCCCGATGACCTCGAGGTCGTGGCTGATGAAGACGTAGCCCAAGTTGTACTTGCGTTGCAAATCCGTCAACAATCGCAACACCTGTTGCTGGATCGAGACGTCGAGCGCGCTGGTGGGTTCGTCGAGCACAATCACGCGCGGTTCCAGCACGAGCGTGCGCGCAATGGCAATGCGCTGGCGCTGGCCGCCGGAAAACTCGTGCGGGTAGCGTTGCAGCGCCGTGCGATCGAGGCCCACTTCCCGCAACACGCCCACGACGCGCTTGCGGCGCTCCTCGACGGAAAGCTCGGGCCGGTGCAGCGCCAGCCCCTCCCCCACGATGCGCTCGATGGTTTGCCGCGGCGAAAGCGAACTGAACGGATCCTGAAAGACCACCTGCAGATGCGAGCGCAGCCCGAGCTTGTCGCGGCCCCGATAGCTCGCGAGCGGACGGCCCTGAAACTCGATTGCCCCGCCCGCGGTTCGTTGCAGACCCAACATCGCCATCGCCAGCGTCGATTTTCCCGACCCGGACTCGCCGACGATCCCGAGCGTCTCGCCCTGGCGCACCGAGACGCTCGCGTCGTCGACGGCACGAAAGCGGCCGCGCCGCCACCAGCCCGCAAAGCCGGACAGCTTCGTCGCGAAATCGACGCTCACGTCTTTCGCTTCGAGCAGCACCGGCGCGATCGGCAGCACCGGCAACACGTTGCGCTCGGGACGGCTGGCGATCAAGCGCTGCGTATAAGGATGCTGCGGCGTGGCGAAGATCTGCTCGACGGTCCCCGTCTCAACCAGCCTGCCCTTCTCCATTACCGCCACGCGCTGCGCGAAGCGGCGCACGAGATTCAGGTCGTGCGTGATGAGCAGCACCGACATGCCGCTGCCGGGCTTCGCCGCCTCCTCGCGCTGCAATTCGAGCAGCAGATCGACGATCTGCCCGCGAATCGTCACGTCGAGCGCCGTCGTGGGCTCGTCAGCCAGCAACAGGCGCGGGCGGCACGCGAGCGCCATCGCGATCATCACGCGCTGGCGCTGGCCGCCCGAAAGTTGATGCGGATAACTAAATAGACGCCGGCGCGGCTCGGGAATGCCGGTGCGCTCGAGCAGCCCCACTGCGCGCTCGTACGCCGCCTTCTTCGTCACGCCGTCGTGCAGCACGATGGTCTCCGCAATCTGCTCGCCAATCGTATAGAGCGGATTGAGGGCCGTCATCGGCTCCTGGAAGATCATCGCGATGTCGCTGCCGCGCAGGCCGCGCATCGCACGCTCGCTCTTCGCGAGCAGATCCTCGCCGTCAAGACGTATCGATCCCGAGATGCGCGCATCGCTCAGGAGCCGAAGGATCGCGAGCGCCGTCACGGTCTTGCCCGAGCCCGACTCGCCCACGAGTGCCACGCGCTCGCCGCGCCCGATGTCGAGCGCGATGTCGTCCACGGCGAGCGTCTCGCCAAAGCGCACGTTCAGATGCTCGATCGAGAGCAGCGGCGTGGCGCCCTTATCGATTTCACGCGGCAGCGCGCTCACTGATTGCCTCCAGCCTTCATCGCGTCGGAGATGCGCGTGTCGAGCGCGTTGCGCAGCGCGTCGCCCATGAACGTGAGCAGCAGCAAGGTGACGACAAGCACGCCGAACGTCGACATCGAAATCCACCAGGCGTCGAGATTACCCTTGCCCTCGGCGAGCAGTTCGCCGAGGCTCGGCGTGGGCGGCGGCACGCCGAGACCGAGAAAGTCGAGGCTCGTGAGCGCGAGGATCGAGCCGCTCATGCGAAACGGCAGGAAGGTGATGACGGGCGTGAGGCTGTTGGGCAGCACATGGCGCCAGATGATCTGCCAGTTCGAGAGGCCCATCGCGCGCGCGGCGAGCACGTAATCCTGATTGCGGTTGCGCAGGAACTCGGCGCGCACGTAGTCCGAGAGCCCGATCCAGCCGAACAGCGAGAGCAGCACGATCAGCAGGATGAAGCCCGGCTCGAAGATCGACGCGAAGATGATCAGCAGATAGAGCTCGGGCAGCGCGCTCCAGATCTCGATCAGCCGCTGCCCGATGATGTCGATGCGTCCGCCGAAGTAGCCCTGGAACGCGCCCGCCAGCACGCCGAGGAACGTGCCGATCGCGGTCAGCACGAGCGCGAACTCCACCGAAACTCGAAAGCCGTACAAGAGGCGCGCGAACAGGTCGCGCCCGCTCGCGTCGGTGCCGAGCCAGTTGTCGCGCGACGGCGGCGCCGGGTTCGGCACCTTCGAGAAATAATTGAGCGTGTCGTAGTAATACGGGTTCGGCGGATAAATTGCGAAGTTGCCGGGCGCGTCGAAGCGATGGCGAACGTACGGGTCGAGATAATCGGCGGGCGTCGGGAAATCGCCGCCGAAAGCCGTCTCCGGATAATCCTTGAAGAGCGGGAAATACAGATGCCCGTCGTAGCGTACGACGAGCGGCTTGTCGTTGCACCAGAGCGGACCTGCGAGGCTCGCCGCGAACGCGATCACGAAGACGATCAGGCTCCAGTAGCCAAGGCGCTGCTGCTTGAAGCGCAGCCACACCCGGCGCGCGGGCGTGGGCGACTTGAAGGCGCGCACGCTCTCGGTGCGCAGTTCGGGCTCGGCGCCGGCGCGGGCTCTGTTCAACTCAGCGCTCCAGGTGTTCGAATTGAATGCGGGGATCGACCCACACGTAGCAGAGATCGGAGATGAGCTTGGTCAGGAGCCCGATCAGCGTGAAGAGATAAAGCGTGCCGAGCACGACCGGATAGTCGCGCCGCACCACCGACTCATAGGACAGCAGGCCCAGGCCGTCGAGCGAGAACAGCGTCTCGATCAGCAGGCTGCCCGTGAAGAACGCGCCGATGAAGGCGGCCGGAAAGCCCACGACGAGCGGCAGCAGCGCGTTGCGGAATACGTGCTTCCAGAGCACGGTGCGCTCGGAGAGGCCCTTCGCGCGCGCGGTCAACACGTATTGGCGGCGGATCTCTTCGAGAAAGGCGTTCTTCGTGAGCATGGTCGTAACGGCGAAGCTGCCCACGACCGATGCCGTGACCGGCAGCGTGATGTGCCACAGATAGTCGAGAATCTTGCCGCCGAGCGAGAGCGTGTCCCAGTCGTCGGAGGTGAGATTGCGCAGCGGAAAGAGCTGCAGGAAAGTGCCGCCGCCGAACAGCACGAGCAGCAGCACGCCCAGCACGAAGCCCGGAATCGCATAGCCGATCAGCACGACGAGGCTCGTGACGAGATCGAAGCGCGAGCCGTTGCGCACCGCCTTCGCGATGCCCAGCGGCACCGATATCAGATAGGTGAGAAAGAAGGTCCACAAGCCGATGCTGATCGACACCGGCAGCTTGGAGACGATCAGCGACCACACGCTCTGATGATGGAAGTAGCTCTGCCCGAGATCGAAGCGCGCGAAGCGTCCGAGCATCAGGAAATAGCGCTGGAGCGGCGGTTTGTCGAAGCCGTAGAGCTGCTTGAGTTGCGCGATCTGCTGCGCGTCCACGCCCGAATGCGCGCGCATGCCGAACGGCATGCCCTGCTCCGCGCCACGCTTGAGCTCGCGCACCGCCTGCTCGACGGGACCGCCCGGCACGAACTGGATCACGGCGAAGGTCAGCGTGAGCACGCCGAGCAGCGTCGGGATCATCAGCAGCAGGCGTTTGACGATGTAGCTCCACATGATTTGCGCGTTCCGTCGATTCAGTGCTGCGGCTTGAACCACCACGTCGAAATGATCCAGTCGATCGCGCCATAGTACAGCGGCAGCTGCGCCGGATAAGCCAACGTGTTCCTGTACGCCACGCGGTGCGTCGCGCTGTACCACTGCGGCACCACATAGTAGCCGTGCATCAGCACCCGGTCGAGCGCATGCGTGGCGTCGAGCAATTGCTCGCGCGTCTGCGCGAGCATGAGCGCCTTGAGGATCGCGTCCACGGCCGGCGACTTCAGGCCGATCAGATTGCCCGAGCCCGGCTCACCCGCGGCCTTGCTGCCGAAGCGATCGAGCTGCTCGGCGCCCGGCACCTGCACGTCGGGGAACTTGATCGTCGTGATATCGAAGTCGAAGGCGTCGAGCCGCTTCTGATAGAGCGCGAAGTCGACCGACCGATAGTTCACGCGGATGCCGAGACGCGCCAGCGCCTGCGTGTACTGCGCCATGATCGGCGCCCATTGCGCGGAAGCGCTCGTATCGTCGAGCACCTCGAACTCGAACGGCTGACCTTGCGCGTTGCGCAGCGCGCCGTCGCGATAGGTCCAGCCCGCCTCGGCCAGCAGCGCGCGCGCCTTGAGCAGATTCGCGCGCAGCGAGCCGGGCGGATTGGTGTTCGGCTGAACGGGCGGCGCTCCGAACACGGTCGGGTCGAGCTGCTTGCGCCACGGATCGAGCAGCGCGAGCTCGCCTGCCGAAGGCAAGCCCTTCGCCTGCAGATCCGTATTCACGAACCAGCTGTCGATGCGCTTGTACTGGCTGTAGAACAGCATGCGGTTGAGCCACTGGAAGTCGAGCGCGAGATCGAGCGCCTCGCGCACGCGCACGTCCTCGAACATCGGCTTGCGCAGGTTGATCACGTAGCCCTGCATGCCGGTGCCGTTGTGCTGCGGGAACTCGCGCTTGACGAGCTCGCCGCTGTCAAACTTCTTGCCCACGTCGCGACGCACCCAGTTGCGCGCGACGTACTCGACGAGCGCGTCGTACTCGCCCGCCTTGAACGCCTCCAGACGCGCGACGTCGTCGGAATAGAGCTTGTAGACGATCTGCTCGAAGTTGTTGGAGCCCACGCGCACGGGAAGATCACGGCCCCAGTAGTTCGGATCGCGCTTGTAGGTGATCGTGCGGCCGTTCGAGTAACGCGCGATCACGTACGGGCCGCTGCCGATCGGCTCTTCGAATGCGAGCTGGTCGAACGCAATGCGCGAGCCGTCGGCGCGCAGTCCCCACTTGTGCGAGAACACCGGCATGCCGCCCGCGATGAGCGGCAACTCGCGGTTGTTGGTGCGGAACTCGAAGCGGATCGTGGCCGGATCGACCACCACGGCGCGCGTGATATCGCCGAAATACGCCTGCATCGATGGCGCCGCCTGGCGGCTCTTGAGCGTGTCGAGCGAGAATTTGACGTCGTCCGCGGTGACCGGATCGCCGTTCGAAAAATGCGCGCGCGGATTCAGATGAAACGTGACCGACAAGCGATCGGGCGCGATGCGGATATCGTCGGCGAGCAGGCCGTAGGCCGACGCCACCTCGTCCATGCTGCCCGTCGTCAGGCTCTCGAAAATCATGCCGAGGCCCGGCGCCGCGTTGCCGCGCATCGTGAACGGATTGAACTTGTCGAAGCTCGTCAGCCGGTCGGGATTCGCGAGCACCAGCGTGCCGCCCTTGGGCGCGTCGGGGTTCACGTAGTCGAAGTGCTTGAAGTCCGGCGGATACTTCGGCTCGCCGTATTGCGCGATCGCGTAGACCGCGTGCGCGGACGGCATCGCCGCGAATGCGAGGGCAAATGCAACACCCGCGGCCGCCAGCCCGCGCGCCGATGCGAACCGCGAGGCACGCCACGCGGCCCACGCCGCGCGCCGCCAGTCAGGAACCGTTGCCCCACGCGCCGCGCGCGTTCTCCTGCCTCGCGTTCCTGTCGTCATAGAAAGGGATTTGTCCGGGGTGCCGTGTCAATTGTGAGAGAATTCTACCCAAACCGCGCGGCGCCGCCTTTGCCGGCGCCCGGAGCATTAAACCTGTTCAGGAGAATTCATGGGCTTCCTCGCTGGCAAACGCATCTTGTTGACCGGCCTGCTGTCGAACCGCTCGATCGCGTACGGCATTGCGCAAGCATGCAAGCGCGAAGGCGCGGAACTGGCGTTCACCTATGTGGGCGAGCGCTTCAAGGACCGCATTACCGAATTCGCCGAGGAATTCGGCAGCAATCTCGTCTTCCCTTGCGATGTGGCCGACGACGCACAGATCGACGCGCTCTTCGCCGACCTCAAGCAGCACTGGGACACGCTCGACGGCCTCGTGCACTCGATCGGCTTCGCGCCGCGCGAAGCGATCGCGGGCGACTTCCTCGACGGCATGACGCGCGAAAATTTCCGCATCGCGCACGACATTTCGGCCTACAGCTTCCCGGCGCTCGCCAGGGCCGCGCAGCCGATGCTCAACGCGAATTCCTCGCTGCTCACCCTCACCTATCTCGGTGCCGAGCGCGCGATCCCGAACTACAACACGATGGGTCTCGCAAAGGCCTCGCTCGAAGCGAGCGTGCGTTATCTCGCAGTGTCGCTCGGCGCGAAGGGCGTGCGCGTCAACGGTATCTCGGCGGGCCCGATCAAGACGCTCGCGGCAAGCGGCATCAAGAGCTTCGGCAAGATCCTCGACTTCGTCGAGCACAATGCGCCGCTGCAACGTAACGTGACGATCGAGCAAGTCGGCAATACGGCCGCGTTCCTGCTCTCCGATCTCGCGGGCGGCGTGACGGCTGAAATCGTTCACGTCGATGCAGGCTTTAACGCCGTGGTCGGCGGCATGGCGGGTCTCGGCGAGTAACGCCGAACAGCATGCTGCACGCCTGCGCCTCGTTGCGCAGGCAACCGTAAAAGTAAAAAGCCGCCCGAGGGCGGCTTTTCTTTTGACCTTGTCCCGGCCTGTTCGCGCGCTTCGTCAAGCGTGACGCGCGCAAAGCGGGCTCGAAGCTGGCTTAGTGCCAGTGTCCCGGAGGACCGCCACGATCCCCATAGCCGCGGCCATAGCCGCCGTGATGGCGATACCAGTCGTTACGGTTCCAGTAGCGGCGGCCATCCCAGTAGCGGTCGCCGTGCCAGCCGATCACGATGGCCGGCGGCGCCGCATAGACAGGCGCGGGCTGATAGACCACGGGCGGAGGCGGCGGCGCGTAGACCGGCTGCGGAGCGACATAAACCGGGGCGGGAATACCGATGTTGACACCGACGCTCACGCCAGCCATAGCCGCACTCGACGCAGCACCGATAGCCAGGCCCCCGATCAGCATTGCAATAACACGAGCGAACTTCATGGACTCACCTTTTGGGGTTGATGTTTTGTTGAAGCCAATATAGCGCAAGCTCCCCAGCTAGCGTATTTCAACATTGTAATAACTGATGCACAAAACCACGGTGCGGTCATCGGTGTAACGTCTCGTTACACCCGTGCCCATCTGGCAATAACGCACGCGAGCATAGCATCGCCTGTATCGACGCGCAGACACGCCGATCCATTTAACTCATTTAATTCGATGTCCTGAACAAACCGGCAAGCAGACAAAATCGAATGCGTTCGTGCAAATCGAAGCCAACTGTATGGCAATACGTTCATCGCCGATACGCGCGCCGGACGGACCCAAAACCGGCGCCGGAAAAACAAAAACCCCGCAAGCCGAGACTTGCGGGGTTTCGCCGCCATAACTGGCGGAGACGGAGGGATTCGAACCCTCGATCCAGGTTTTGGCCCAGATGCTCCCTTAGCAGGGGAGTGCCTTCGACCTCTCGGCCACGTCTCCCGAAAACTTCGTTTGCGCCAGGGAGGCAGCGCAACGAAGCCAAGATAATAGCGGGTTCGAGCGTTCCGGTCAATTTTTAAGACGCACTTTTTGCAAACTTTTTCGTGCGTCCCCTCAATTGGACCGGGCGCCCGTCACGCCCGCGTCGCACAGCACCCGTTCAGGCGTGTTCGAGCTCGAACGCCTTGTGCAGCGCGCGGACCGCCAGCTCCATGTACTTCTCGTCGATCAGCACCGAGATCTTGATTTCGGACGTCGAAATCATCTGGATGTTGATGCCCTCTTCCGAGAGCGTGCGGAACATCTTGCTCGCCACGCCCACGTGCGAGCGCATGCCCACGCCGACCACCGACACCTTCGAGACCTTCGCGTCGCCCAGCACCTGCTCGGCGCTCACGTGACCCTTCACCTGGTTGTTGAGCACGTCCATGGCGCGTTGATAGTCACCGCGCGGCACCGTGAACGTGAAGTCGGTCTTGCCGTCCACGCTCTGGTTCTGGATGATCATGTCGACGTCGATGTTCGCGTCCGCCACCGGGCCGAGGATCTGATACGCGATGCCAGGCTTGTCGGGCACGCCCATCACGATGATGCGGGCCTCGTCGCGCTGGAACGCGATACCCGAGATGACTGCTTTTTCCATGGTCTCGTCTTCTTCAAAGGTAATCAGGGTGCCCGACTTCATTTCTTCGTCGAGGGACATCGCCGGGTCGGTCAGGCTCGAGAGCACGCGCGTCTTCACCTGATACTTGCCCGCGAATTCCACCGAGCGGATCTGCAGCACCTTCGAGCCGAGGCTGGCCATTTCCAGCATTTCCTCGAACGTGATGCGGTCGAGCCGGCGCGCGTCGTCCACCACGCGCGGGTCGGTCGTATAAACGCCGTCGACGTCGGTGTAGATGAGGCATTCGTCGGCCTTCAGCGCGGCTGCCACGGCAACCGCCGAGGTGTCCGAGCCGCCGCGGCCGAGCGTGGTGATGTGGCCTTCCGGATCGATGCCCTGGAAGCCCGTGATCACGACCACCTTGCCGGCATCGAGGTCGGCCAGCACGCGCTCGCCGTCGATGTCGTTGATGCGCGCCTTGGTGAAGGAGCTGTCGGTTTTGACCGGCACTTGCCAGCCGGTGTAGCTGATGGCGTCCACGCCGGCGTCCTGCAGCGCGATCGACAGCAGACCGACGCTCACCTGCTCACCGGTCGACGCAATCATGTCGAGCTCGCGCGGGCTCGGTTGCGGCGAAATCTCTTTCGCAAGGCCGAGCAGACGATTGGTTTCGCCGGACATCGCCGAGGGCACGACGACCATCTTGTGGCCGGCCTTGTGCCATTTGGCGACGCGTTTGGCGACGTTCTTGATGCGCTCGACCGAGCCCATCGAGGTGCCGCCGTATTTGTGTACGATGAGTGCCATTGTCGTTCTGAACTGGAGATGTTACCGCGCTGGCGCACCGAAGATGGCTTCGCCCGGTACCGTTCAGACCGCGCGAAGGCTTGGCGCGTGCAGCACACGCGGAGTTTGCCCGGGCGGTGGCGAGGCAGCCGCATCGGCATCGTGGAGATACAGATACGGGCTCGCGCGCCCTGCCCGCATGCCGCTACGACGTCCTTGCAATCGTCGGATACCGCTGGAAGGAGACATCGCGTCTGGCACGGCGTGCGCCGCTTTTGACGGCGTCCGTGAACGCGAAAAAGCGGGCTGGACAAACAAGTTACACTACCCGATCAAGGTCAAAATTACAAGGCGAAATTGGGCTACGGGGAGCGAAAAACGCTTGTGCGGCAAGGATTTGCGCGGGTCGGGAACGTCTGCCGGGGGGGAATTGGATACGTGCCGGCATTTTTCCGCATTGCCGGCGCACCCGAGCTCCCAGGCACTACGGCGCGCTCTGGCGGCACCTTGCACCGTCTTCGCTTTACGCGATCAGCAAATCCTCGCGCCATTCGATGCGCCGCCACAGAGACGCATCCGCTTCGTCCAGCGTCTTGAATGCGGAGCGGTTCACCCCAATCCGGGGTACGAACAATAGCGTCCCACCGACGTAGAGCAGCGGCACATCGCGCTCCCATGCAGGCACGCCGCGCGCCTGAAACAGGTTCTTGAGCGTGCGGCTCACGTTCGCCGCTTCGTCGCGCAGACGCTCGCCGCCCGCTCTCTCGCGCGCAACGAGCGGGCCGCCGCGCAGCACGCTTTCGGGTACGGCGTCGGGGTCGCTCGCATCGGCGGGCGCGAAGACGTAGCTGCCGCGCCATTGCGGCAAGCGCCAGACCTCCTCGCCGCGCCAGGTCATGCTGACGGGCTCACGCCCGGCGCCCTCGTCTCCGTGTCCATCCGCCGCACCGGCGGTCTGCGCCTCGGTGGGCGGCGTCTCCCAGAACACGCGTCCGCGATAGCAACGCAGCGTACGTCCGGCATGATCGACGCGCAGTGCGTGGCCTTCGCCTTCACGCGCGATCTCGCGCAACTGGCGCAGCGCGTCGGCGAGCCGCGCCGTCGACGCGGCCGGCAAGCCCAGCGAGCGCATCCAGTAACGCAGCAGATTGAGCGCGCGCGCGTCGTCGAGTGCGATAAGCCCCGTATGCGAGAGCGTAGCGTCGTCATCGGCGTCATCGTGTTCCGCCTCGCGCAGATCGATGCGCGCCAGATCGTCGAGCAGGCGCTGCGCGGAGGCCGCATGCGCCGCCGTGCGCGCGAGCGCGTCGCGAAATCCAGGGAAATACGCGGAAAGCGCGGGCACCACGTCGTGGCGCAACGCGTTGCGCGCGTAACGCGTATCCGCGTTCGATTCGTCTTCGATCCAGTGCAGATGGCGCGCATGCGCATAGCGTTCTAGTTGCGCACGCAACAAATTCAGCAAAGGCCGCACGCGCGGCACGCCGCCCGCCACCTCGCGCGCCGGCGCCATCGCGGCGAGACCCGCGAGACCCGCGCCGCGCAGCAATTGCAGCAAGACGGTTTCGGCCTGATCGTCGGCGTGCTGGGCGAGCCATAGCGATTGCGCGCCATGCGCGGCGCACATCGCATCGAGCGCGCGGTAGCGCGCCTCGCGTGCAGCCGCTTCCACACCCGCTCCGTCGTCGGGCGCGAGCGTCACGCGCCGTGCATCGAACGCCACGCCATAGGCGCGCGCCGTCGCCTCGCAATGCGCGAGCCATTGATCGGCGTTCGGGCTCAGCCCGTGATGCACGTGGAGCGCGACGAGCCGCGGCGCGAGCGCCGTGCGCACGGCTGCGTCGAGCAGCACCGACGAGTCGAGGCCGCCGCTGAACGCGATGGCGATGCGCGCATCGCGGGGCAGCGTGGAAAGCACAACGCCGAGCGCATCGAGAACGATGCGCCCGGCGTCGGATTCGGAATGGTCGGTCACGGCATGACGGCGCCTCGCGCGCCGCCTCACGTCAGTGACGTCGCGCGCTTACGCGCCCGGCGTCGTTTCCTTGAACTTGCCGTAGGCCATCAGGCGCTCGTAGCGACGCGCCTTGAGGTCGGCGACGCTCATGCCCTGGAACTGGCGCAGCGAGTCCGAAAGCGCGCGGCGCAGCAGCGCGGCCATGCCCTTCGGATCGCGATGCGCGCCGCCGAGCGGCTCGTTCACGATCTTGTCGATCAGGCCCAGCGCCTTGAGGCGGTGCGCGGTGAGGCCCAGTGCTTCGGCGGCCTCGGGCGCCTTCGCGGCGCTCTTCCACAGAATCGACGCGCAGCCTTCCGGCGAGATGACGGAATAGGTCGAGAACTGCAGCATCATGACCGTGTCGGCCACGGCGATCGCGAGCGCGCCGCCCGAACCGCCTTCGCCGATGATCGTCGTGATGATCGGCGTCTTGAGCTCGGCCATCACGTAGAGATTGCGGCCGATGGCTTCCGACTGGCCGCGCTCTTCCGCGCCGATGCCCGGGTACGCGCCCGGCGTATCGACGAACGTGAAGATGGGCAGGCCGAACTTCTCGGCGAGGCGCATCAGGCGCTCGGCCTTGCGATAGCCTTCCGGGCGCGGCATGCCGAAGTTGCGCGCGGCGCGCTCCTTCGTGTCGCGGCCCTTTTGCTGACCGATCACCATGCAGGCCTGGCCGTTAAAGCGCGCGAGGCCGCCGACGATCGAGAGGTCGTCCGAGTAGGCACGGTCGCCATGGAGTTCGTGGAAATCGGTGAACAGCTCGTGCACGTAGTCGAGCGTATACGGACGCTGCGGATGACGCGCGATCTGCGAAACCTGCCACGGGCTCAGGTTCGCGTAGAGGTCCTTCGTGAGCTGCTGGCTTTTCTTCGACAGCCGCTCGATCTCTTCCGAAATATCGACGGCCGAATCGTCCTGAACGAAGCGCAGTTCTTCGATCTTCGCTTCGAGTTCAGCGATCGGCTGCTCGAAATCCAGAAACGTGGTTTTCATGTGTTGGAATCCTTGCACTTTGCGGCAGCGCGTATTCTAACCGCGCCGGCCGACGTCGAAACCGGCGCAGAACTATCAAATTCCGATAACGATAGGAAAAACCTGGTGAAGCCGGCCTAGCCATATCGACTAAAAAACGGGGCCGGCACCGCCGCACGCCGATGGCGCAGCTGTCGGCAGGCGCCGTTTTTCACGACGGTTCGAGGCTGCGCCACATATACCAGGTTGCGACGGTACGCCACGGCTCCCAGTTGGCCGCGACTTCGCGGGCCTCACTGCGCGTGACCGGCTCGCCGCTGAAATAATTGACGCTGATCGCCTGGATGAGCCCGAGGTCGTCGAGCGGCAGCACGTTCGGACGCGCGAGATTGAAAATCAGGAACATCTCGGCGGTCCAGCGGCCGATGCCGCGTATTGCCGTGAGCTCGGCGATCACGTCCTCGTCGTCCATGCTGGTCCACTTGCCTACGTGGAGCGCGCCGGAGACGAAGTGCTGCGCGAGATCGAGGATGTACTCGGTCTTGCGCTTCGAGAGACCGCACCCTGCCAGCTTTTCGTGACCGAGCTTGATGAACTGCTGCGGCACGAGCTTCGGGCACGCGGCCTCGACGCGCTGCCACAGCGCCTGAGCCGCCGCCGTCGAAATCTGCTGGCCGACCACGGAGCGCGCGAGCGTCACGAACGGGTCGTCGCTACTCATGAGATGCACGGGGCCGAACTTCGGGATGAGCTTCTTGAGGATGCGATCGCGCTTGACGAGATCCGCGCAAGCCTTGTCCCAGTAATCGGGGCGCACCACTTCCGGCTCGTTGCCGTGCGAGGCCGCCACCGCGGCCTGCATGCTCTCGGTGGACGCTGAAACCTCGGGCAGCGCTGGCGCCATCGGCGCCGCGCCGTCGAGCGCGCCATTGCTCTTCGTGCGCGCCTTCGCCGTGCCATCGGCACCCGCGTGCGCCTTCGCTGCGCCCGCTTTCGCTGCGCCGTTAGTCACGCGCGGCTCCACCTGCGCCTTCTGGGCGCCACTGCGCGCGGCGCGCCTGCTGGCCTCGCCTGCCGCGCCCGTTAGCGACGCAGCGCGCTTCGCCTGCGTCTTCGTGGCCGTTGCCATCCTGCCTCCTGCCTCGCGAATCGATCAGTGGAAACTGGACAGCCCGCTTACACGCGGCGCCACTCGGTCAACCCGCCCGGTTTGTCTTCGAGCGCGACACCGGCATCGAGCAGTTCGGCCCGGATCCGGTCCGCCTCCGCATACTGTTTCGCCTGCTTCGCCGCCGTGCGCGCCGCGATCTTCGCTTCGATCGCGGCCACGTCGAGCGCGCCTGCATCCTGCGCGCCCGCGGCCTGCTGAAGGAACGCGCGCGGCTCGCGCACGAGCACGCCGAGCACGCGTCCGAGACGCTGCAACTGGCGCGCCAGCACCGCGTCACGCGTGCGGTTCACTTCGGTCGCCAGTTCGAACAGCACCGAGATGGCGACAGGCGTATTGAAGTCGTCGTTCATCGCCGCCTGGAAACGCTGCGCGTACGCCTCGTTCCAGTCGAGCTCGCCCGCATCGGGGCTCACATCCTTGAGCGCCGTGTACAGACGCGTGAGCGCGTTGCGCGCGTCGTCGAGATGCACGTCGCTGTAGTTGAGCGGCGAGCGGTAATGCGCGCGCGCCATGAAAAAGCGCACCACTTCCGCATCGTACTTCGCGAGCACTTCGCGGATCGTGAAGAAGTTGCCGAGCGACTTCGACATCTTCTCGTTGTCGATCTGCACGAAACCGTTATGCATCCAGTAATTGACGAACTTCTCGCCAGTCGCACCTTCGCTTTGCGCAATCTCGTTCTCATGGTGCGGAAACTGCAGATCCTGACCGCCGCCATGAATGTCGAAATGCTTGCCGAGCAGCGAGCAGCCCATCGCCGAACATTCGATGTGCCAGCCCGGACGGCCACGCCCGTACTTCGAGTCCCAGCTCGTGTCGGCCGGCTCTTGCGGTTTTGCCTGTTTCCACAGCACGAAGTCAAGCGGATCCTGCTTGGCATCGTTGGCCGCCACACGCTCGCCCGCGCGCAGGTCCTCGATCGACTTGCCCGAGAGCGCGCCATAGTTCGCGAATTTGCGCACCGCGTAATTCACGTCGCCGTCCGCGCCCTGGTAGGCGTAGCCATTGCTTTCCAGGATGCCGATCATGTCGAGCATCTGCGGAATGTACTGCGTCGCGCGCGGCTCGAGATCGGGACGCTCGACGCCGAGCGCATCGGCGTCTTCGTGCAGCGCATCGATGAAGCGGTCCGTGAGCGCCTTGATCGTTTCACCATTTTCCACCGCGCGACGAATGATCTTGTCGTCGATGTCGGTGATGTTACGCACGTAAGTCACCTTGTAGCCGAGCGTGCGCAGCCAGCGCTGCACGACGTCGAACACCACCATCACACGCGCGTGGCCCACATGACAATAGTCGTACACCGTCATCCCGCAGACGTACATGCGTACGACGCCGGGCTCGATTGGCACGAAATTTTGCTTGTCACGCGCGAGCGTGTTGTAGATGCGCAGTGATTCCATAAAGACGATGGATACGTGGGTCGAAAGAAGTCCGCGACAGCGCCGACAGCAGCCCGCGGGTGAAAGCACCGCGTTGCTCGAGGCTGCGTACAGTCGCGCTCAATCAGTCATCAGGGCGGAGACGACCACGAGTAGCGAAAGAAAGGCTGGCGTGCCGCGACAGAGCCGTCCGGAAGCAACGCTCCGCGTCGATTGCAGCAAGCCGCAATGAGCCGGAGCAGGCACTCGCCCGAAGCGCGGCCATTACGCGCGACGAAAACGCACAGACCTTTTGTTAGAATGGCTCGGAGTATAACACCGCGACCTTCCCTATGAAATCTTCCAGCGGCTGCGCGCCCCGCGCTGCGACCTTTGCGGCGGCGGCTCTCGCGAGCGTCGCGTTCGTCTTCGGCGGCGCGTTTGCCGCGCATGCGGCGCCGCCCGCCACGGCCGACGGCACGCCCGGCGCCGACGCCGCGATCGCCCAGCACAACTGGGCAACGGCGCTCACGGAGCTGGACGCGCGCATCAAGTCGAACCCGCGCGACGTGCAGGCGAAGTTCAAACGCGCGACCATCCTCGCGCGTCTTGGCCGCGACGACGACGCGATCGAAGCCTTCACCGAGCTCACCCAGATGTACCCCGAGCTGCCCGAGCCGTATAACAATCTCGCGGCGCTCTACGCGAAGCATGGCCGCTACGACGAAGCGCGCGTGGCGCTCGAGACGGCCACGAAGGCCAACCCGTCGTACAGCCTCGCGTGGGAAAATCTGGGCGATCTCTACCTGCGTCTCGCCGACGCGTCGTATCGACGTGCAGGCGCCGTCGGCCACACGAGCGGCGCGACGCAGCAGCGCCTCGCCAACATCGAGAAGATCGTCAATCCGCCAGCCGTGCAGAAGAAGGCGAAGAGCGCCGCAGCAAGTGCATCGGAAACCAGCACGACGCGCGTGGGCCCGATGCTTGACCAACCGGTGTATCAGTTCGGCGGCCCGACCGGGTCGCTCGCGACGCCGCCCTTCGTGGCGCCATCGCACTAAGCCGCTGCGCGCTTCGAACCCACACGGCTGCGCGCAACGACCACGTTTTCCCCGTACTTCGAGGACACTCATGAAATGGTTGATGTTGGCGCTCGGCAGCGCCGCCCTGATCGCGAACGCGCCCGCCTTTGCGCAAACCGGCCAGCCGGCCGCGCATCCGCAGGTGCTCTTCAAGACGAGCGTTGGCGACATCCGCGTCGAGCTCTATCCGGAGAAGGCGCCGAAGACCGTCGATAACTTCCTCCAGTACGTGAAGGCGGGCCAGTACAATGGCACGATCTTCCATCGCGTGATCCCCGGCTTCATGATCCAGGGCGGCGGCTACACGACGAGCTTCGTCGAGAAGCCCACGCGCGCGCCCATCCCGCTCGAAAGCAAGAACGGCCTGAAGAATGTCACCGGCACACTCGCGATGGCACGCACGAGCGACCCGGACTCGGCCACGGCGCAGTTCTTCATCAACACGGTGGATAACGCCAACCTCGACTACCCGAACCCCGATGGCAACGGCTATGCGGTATTCGGCAAGGTCACCCAGGGCATGGACGTCGTGAAGAAGATCGAAGCGGCGCCCACCACCACGCGCGGCCCGATGTCGGATGTGCCGCAAAAGGAAATCGTGATCCAGTCAGCGACTGTCGTCGGCAAGTAAAGGTCGTCACGGCAGTCACGCCGAAACCCACGCGTTGCGAAGCAGCTTCTCCATTCGTCACGCGGCGCTGCAACGGTACACGCGCGCTGGCCCTGCGCCCCGCCTCGTACCGCTACGGCGCCGCCCTTTCCCCCCAGCCACTGACTAAGGATCCATCATGGTCGAACTGCACACGAACCACGGCGTCATCAAGCTCGAACTGAACGCCGAGAAGGCACCGAAGACGGTCGCCAACTTCCTCAACTACGTGAAGAACGGCCACTACGACGGCACGGTGTTCCACCGCGTCATCGACGGCTTCATGATCCAGGGCGGCGGCTTCGAAGCCGGCATGAAGCAAAAGCCCACCGAAGCCCCGATCGAAAACGAAGCGAACAACGGCCTGAAGAACGAGCGCGGCTCGATCGCCATGGCGCGCACCAACGATCCGCACTCGGCATCGGCGCAGTTCTTCATCAACGTCGCCGACAACGACTTCCTGAACCACTCGTCGCCGACGCCGCAAGGCTGGGGCTACGCCGTGTTCGGCAAGGTCGTCGAAGGCCAGGACGTGGTCGACAAGATCAGGTCAGTCAAGACGGGTTCGAAGGGCTTCCATCAGGACGTCCCGGTCGACGACGTCGTGATCGAGAAGGCTGTCGTCGTCGAATAACGTCACAGGGCGCGCGCTTCACTCATGCTGCAGGAAAAGGCACTACACGGCCTCGGTATGGCTGCTGCGGGCGTCCCCGGAGAGGGCAAGCGTCCGCACGCGGCGCGCCCGTTCTTTTTCATCTCCGACCTGCACCTGAGCGAAGCGATTCCGCGCACGGTCGCCGCGTTCGAGCATTTCATCAACGTGACGGCCGATCAGGCCGACTCGGTGTTCATCCTCGGCGACCTCTTCGAATACTGGATCGGCGACGACATGCTCGCCGAACCGTTTTTCGCACGCATGGCCGCGCTGATGCACACGCTCTCCGAGCGCGGCATCGCGCTCTACGTCATGCACGGCAACCGCGATTTCCTGCTGGGCAAGCGCTTCATGAAAGCCACGGGCGCCATCTGGCTGCCCGACCCCATCGCCATCACCGCGTTCGGCACGCGCATCGCGCTCGCGCACGGCGACGCGCTGTGCACCGACGACCGCGGCTACCAGTTCTTCCGTCGTTTCGCGCGCAACCGTCTCGCGCAACTGCTCTTTCTCGCGTGGCCGTTCCGCTGGCGCCGCGCGCTCGCCGAGCGCATGCGCCGCAAGAGCGAGGCCGGCCGCGAGCGGCCCGCCCTGCCGAAATACGACGTCACCGCGAAAGGCGTTGCGACGCTGTTCAGGCGCGCACGCGCGAACGCGATCATTCACGGGCACACACATCGTCCCGCGCGCCATCAGGAACCCGGCGGCACGCGCTGGGTGCTGCCCGACTGGGAGCTCGATCACGGCAAGCCGCGCGGCGGGTATCTGCGTGTCGATGCCGAAGGGTTCAGGATGCTGCCGCTCGATTGAGCGAGCGGTGAAAACGAAGCGCCGGGTACGCCACATTCACGCCCGAGCAGACCTCAGCACACCGAAATAGTGCTGAGGTCGTCCAGCGAAGATCAGAACACGGCACGAAGCTCAAACGCGCGCCGTGGCTTTTTCCTGCGTGCTCTCAGGCTCGCGCGGCGTCGCGCCGCCCTCCAGCCCTTCCGAAAGCCTGCGCAGTTCCGCAAGCGTCGCATCGGCGCCGTGGAGTGCCTCGAGCCGCGCACCGAGCCGCTCGAGCGCGGCGGCGATCGCGTCCACGCGCTGCGTCTGCGTGGCCGCGTGATCGATCAGGCCATGGATGGCGAGCGACACGGGATCGTCGGCATTCGGCGTGATGCCGTAGGCGCAGAAGCCTTCGCGCGCCGATGTCGGTTTGGCCTGCTCCGGTGCGCTCTTTGCCGGCGCGATGATCCGCGCCGGATTGCCCACTGCGGTGCCGCCCGCCGGCACCGGCTTCACGACCACGGCGTTCGAGCCGATCTTCGCCTGCGCGCCCACCGTGAATCCGCCCAGCACTTTGGCACCTGCGCCCACGATGACGCCGGGGCCAAGCGTCGGGTGGCGCTTCGCGCCGCGCGTGAGCGACGTGCCGCCGAGCGTCACGCCCTGGTAGATCGTGCAGTCGTCGCCGACCTCCGCGGTCTCGCCGATCACGACGCCCATGCCGTGATCGATGAACACGCGCCGCCCGATGGTCGCGCCCGGATGGATCTCGATGCCGGTCAAAAAGCGCGCGAGCTGCGAGACGTAGCGCGCGAGCCAGCGGCGCTTCGCGATCCAGCAGGCGTGCGCGCAGCGATGGAGGACGAGCGCGTGCAGCCCCGGATAACAGGTCAGGACTTCCCATGCGCTGCGAGCGGCGGGATCGCGCTCGCGGATCGTGGCGATGTCTTCGCGGAGTCTCTTGAACATGGCTGTCACACGCTGGACGTGAGGTACATGGGGGAAGCGGCCTCGCGTCGCATGGGGCGCGCGCGGCTCGTACGCGGCCTTAGCAGCCACGCTGATTTGCTTGTGATCAGGAATCGATTGTAGGCGAAAGGCGCGCGCAAGCCAGGAAGCCCCCGCGGGCATCAAGGTTGGACGAGGCCGCGGCCCGCGCCAGTGCGGCTGGCCTCGCTATTAGCCTACTTCCCGCCTTCCTTGCCCTTGAGCATGAGGATGTGCTTGGCGATGCCGCGCACGATGTTGACCTCCTCGCGCTCGAGCCCCGACCGCGCGAACAGCCGGCGCAAACGCGACATCAGCTTCTTTGGATTGACGGGATCCAGAAAATCGAGCGCGATCAGGGCGTTCTCGAGATGCACGTACATGCGCTCGATGTCGTCGCTCGTGGCGAGCGGCGTGCCCGTGACCGGCGTTGCCGCCGCCCCTGCGCCCGGCAACGCCGCCCCGGGTTCGCCCTCGCCGAGATAGGCAAGCCGCAGTTCGTAGGCCAGCACCTGCACCGCCTGCGCGAGATTGAGCGAACTATAGGCCGGATTCGCCGGGATGTGGGCGAGCGCGCTGCAGCGCTCGACGTCGTCGTTCGAAAGCCCCGTGCGCTCGTTGCCGAACACGAGTGCGATGTCGCCGTGCGCGACCTGGCGGCAGGCGTCCTGCACCGCCTGGCGCGGCGCGCCCGGTGGCGGCCCGTATTCGCGCATGCGCGCCGTGAGCGCAAGCGACCATTGGGCGCCCGCGAGCGCGTCGGCGAGCGTCGGGACGATGTGAGCGGCGGCGAGCACGTCGTCGGCGCCGCTCGCCATCGCGACGGCTTCCGGGTCGCAGTGCACCTGCGGCACGCGCGGCGCTACCAGCACGAGCCGGGAGAAACCCATGGTCTTCAGCGCACGCGCCGCGGCGCCGACGTTGCCCGGGTGGCTCGGCTCGACCAGTACGAATCGCGTCGAGGTGAAACCGCCGCGCAGCGGCTCGTGAGCGTCGCCGGTGGACGATGCAGATGCCGCGGCGGCGGCCGGATGAGCGGTGGGAACGTGGGAGTCGGGGTGCACCAAGATCAATCTCTGACGACGGCGTAAGGGAAACGTCTATGGTAGCGCGCCTTGGCCGCCCGGCCTATCCGCTCCGATCCGGCGTCCATCAGACATGGCTGCCCGCACCGCGATAGAAAACCTATAGAAACAGGAAAAGATATAGGAATGCCCATACTCGGGTAAAATACCAAAATTCGCGCGTACCGCCCCGCAGACCGCTTTCCAGCAGCCCGCGATGCCCGGCCAGCAAGGCCGCCGCGCCCCGCTCTTATCCAATTCGTCTCCGTTGGCGGGACAGGACCCGCAAGCCGCCCCGGCTCGCGCCCTGTCCAATCGTTAGACGCTTTTATCTTCTGCACCCCCGGCGCGCCGCATGCTCGCGAGCGCCGGACAACAAGGATCCAGGCTCATGCATCCCATGCTCAACATCGCTGTCAAGGCCGCGCGCCGCGCCGGACAGATCATCAACCGCGCGTCGCTCGATCTCGACCTCGTCCAGGTCGCGAAGAAGCAGCACAACGATTTCGTCACGGAGGTCGACAAGGCGGCCGAAGCCGCCATCATCGACACGCTCAGGACCGCCTACCCCGATCACGCAATCCTCGCCGAAGAATCCGGCCACTCGGAGAACGAATCGGAATTCCAGTGGATCATCGATCCGCTCGACGGCACCACCAACTTCATCCACGGCTTCCAGTACTACTGCGTCTCGATCGCGCTCGCACACAAGGGCATCGTCACGCAGGCCGTCGTCTACGATCCCACGCGCAACGATCTGTTCACCGCCTCGCGCGGCCGCGGCGCGTTCCTGAACGACCGCCGCATCCGCGTGGGCCGCCGCGACCGTCTAGCCGACGGCCTGATCGGCACTGGCTTCCCGTTCCGCGAAAAAGACGGCCTCGACAGCTACTGCGACCTCTTCGCCGAGATGACCAACGCGTGCGCCGGCCTGCGCCGCCCGGGCGCCGCCGCGCTCGACCTCGCGAACGTCGCCGCAGGCCGCATGGACGGCTTCTTCGAGCAGGGCCTCAATCCGTGGGACGTGGCCGCGGGCGGCCTGCTCGTGACGGAAGCGGGCGGCCTGATCGGCAACTACACGGGCGATTCGGACTTCCTGCACGTGGGCGAAGTGGTCGCGGGCAACCCGAAGATCTACGCGCAGATGGTGCCTGTTCTCTCGAAGTACACGCGCGTGAAGAAGGAAGCCTGAAAGCCTGGCACAGCTGGCCGTAACAGCGCGTAACGACACGTAGCCCTGCGCCAGAGCGCCTCGCGTGCGCCTGCCGCTGCAACACGCGGCCGCGCATGTCACAATCGCCGGAAGCGCTGCCAGATCGATTTCATGGCGTTGCAACGGGATGCCGGCAACGGGGCGCGTTGCCCCGCCCGCCCCCGACGAGTCAAGCGGCTTCGGCCGCTTTTTTGTTTCGCGCGCCACCTCGTGGCGCGACGCGCCGTGCCAGCCGGGTCGTTGTCCTCGCGACCTGTTTCGGCTCCACAACGGATCCACCCCGCGATGAAGAAAGGCTTCTATACGATCATCGCCGCGCAGTTCGTTTCGTCGCTTGCCGACAACGCGCTGCTGATCGCGGCAATCGCGCTGCTCACGGTGATCTCGTCGCCGGCCTGGGTCACGCCGCTGCTCCAGATCTTTTTTACGGTCTCCTACGTATTGCTCGCGCCCTTCGTCGGCGCATTCGCCGATGCGCTGCAAAAGCGCCACGTGATGTTCGTCTCGAACGCGCTCAAGGCGGCCGGCTGCCTGCTGATGATCGCGGGCGTGCACCCGATGATCGCCTATGGCGTGGTCGGCTTCGGCGCCGCGGCCTACTCGCCTGCAAAGTACGGAATCCTCACCGAATTGCTGCCCGCCGAAAAACTCGTCGCAGCGAACGCGTGGCTCGAATCGGCCACGGTGCTCTCGACGATCGTCGGCACGATGATGGGCGGCGCGCTCGTCTCTACCTACGCGGACCGTTTCGTGACGCGCCATCCGCTGCCGCTCATCCACTCGGCCGCCGACCTCGCGATGCTCGCGGTAATGCTCACCTACGCGCTCGCCGCGCTCATCAATTTCGGCATTCCCGATACCGGCGCGCGCTACGAGAACCGGCTCACGGAGCCGCGCCGTCTCGTGGGCGACTTCACGCACTGCTTCAACGTGCTGTGGGCCGACAAGCTCGCGCAGATCGCGCTATGGGTCACAACGCTGATGTGGGGCGCCGCCGTCACGCTGCAACTGCTCGTGCTCAAATGGGCCGACGCGAATCTCGGCCTCTCGCTCTCGAAGGCGGCCGTGATGCAGGGCGTGACGGGGCTCGGCATCGCGCTGGGCGCGGGGGCCGCGGCCGCCTGGGTGTCGTTGCGCGCGTCGCTGCGCGTGCTGCCCGTGGGCGTCCTGTGCGGCGTGGTGGCCGTGGCGATGGCGTTCTATAGCAAAGGACTCTTTCCGGCCGGTGAAGGCGTACGCTTCGGCACCTTCGTCATGCCCTTCTATCTGCTCTTTGCGTATCCGCTGATGGTCCTGCTCGGCACGCTCGCGGGCTTTTTCATCGTGCCGATGAACGCGCTGCTCCAGCATCGCGGCGCAACGCTGCTCTCCGCGGGCCACTCGATCGCCGTGCAGAACTTCAACCAGAATCTCGCCGTGCTGCTGATGCTCGGCGCCTACGCGCTGCTGCTCACGGCGAAGATGCCGGTGCAGTGGATCATCGTCGTGTTCGGCCTGTTCGTCGCCGCGATGATCGGGTTCGCCATGCGGCGCAGTGCGGCAAACGCACGCACCGTGGACCTGCAAGCGCTCGTCGACGAATAAACCACAGCGGTTTGCGCGCTGCCGCTTGCTCGCGTCGGCGAGCCCAGCGCGCGCCTGGCCGTCCGGCCAGGTTCACACGAGCGCGACGCGAGTTAAACTCACGCCCTGAACCCTTAGCAAGACACCGAGGATGGCTACACATACCGCCGGCGCCAGCGACACCGCGCAACATACCCCCATGATGCAGCAATACCTGCGCATCAAAGCCGATCACCCGGGCACGCTCGTGTTCTACCGGATGGGCGACTTCTACGAGCTGTTCTTCGAGGACGCCGAGAAAGCCGCGCGCCTGCTCGATCTCACGCTCACGCAGCGCGGCGCATCGGCGAGCACGCCGATCAAGATGGCGGGCGTGCCGCATCACGCCGTCGAGCAATATCTCGCGAAGCTCGTGAAGCTCGGCGAGTCGGTGGCGATCTGCGAACAGATCGGCGACCCGGCCACCTCCAAGGGACCGGTCGAGCGCAAAGTCGTGCGCGTGGTCACGCCGGGCACGCTCACGGACGCGGCGCTCCTCTCGGACAAAAACGACGTCTACCTGATGGCGGCTTGCCCGGCGCACAACCGGCGCGGCGTGACCGTCAACGTCGGGCTCGCGTGGCTCAATCTGGCGAGCGGTGCGCTGCGTCTCGCGGAAGTCGCGCCGGAACAGGTCGCCGCCGCGTTCGAGCGGATTCGCCCCGCGGAAATCCTCGTGGCGGAAATGCCCGCGGAATCCTCGGGCTGGGCACCGCCCGCCAGCACCGGCGCGGGTCCGGGTGCACTGACGCGCGTGCCCACGTGGCACTTCGACATCGCCTCGGGCAAGCAGCGCCTGTGCGACCAGCTCGACGTCGCCAGCCTCGACGGCTTCGGCGCGCAGGCGCTCACGAGCGCGTGCGGCGCCGCCGGCGCACTGTTGCTCTACGCGGCAGCCACGCAGGGCCAGCAGTTGCGCCACGTGCGCAGCCTCAAGGTCGAAGCCGAATCCGAATACATCGGTCTCGATCCGGCCACGCGCCGTAACCTCGAACTCACGGAAACGCTGCGCGGCACCGAATCGCCCACGCTGTGCTCGCTGCTCGACACCTGCAGCACCACGATGGGCAGCCGCCTGCTAAGGCATTGGCTCCACCATCCGCCGCGCGACGCGGGCATCGCGCAGATACGCCAGCAGGCCATCGGCGCGCTGCTCGATGCGCCGCCGCCCGCGAGCGTCGAAACGCTGCGCGGCGCGCTGCGCCAGATCGCCGACGTCGAGCGCATTACCGGCCGTCTCGCCCTGCTCTCGGCGCGCCCGCGCGATCTGTCGAGCCTGCGCGACACCTTCGCCGTGCTGCCCGCATTGCGCGAGCAAGTCGCGGCGGCGGGCGGCGCCTCGGCCTCGCTCGAACGCATCGTCGAGGCGCTCGAGCCGCCCGCGCAATGCGCCGATCTGCTGCAGCGCGCGGTCGCGCCCGAGCCGGCCGCCATGGTGCGCGACGGCGGCGTGATGGCGCGCGGCTACGACGCAGAGCTCGACGAGTTGCGCGACCTGTCCGAAAACTGCGGCCAGTTCCTGATCGACCTCGAAGCACGCGAGCGCACGCGCACCGGCATCGGCAATTTGCGGGTCGAGTACAACAAGGTGCACGGCTTCTATATCGAAGTCACGCGCGGCCAGACCGACAAGGTGCCCGACGACTACCGGCGCCGCCAGACGCTCAAGAACGCCGAGCGCTACATCACACCCGAGCTGAAGGCGTTCGAAGACAAGGCACTCTCGGCGCAGGAGCGCGCGCTCGCACGCGAAAAAGCGCTCTACGACGCGCTGCTTCAGTCGCTGCTGCCGTTCATTCCCGATTGTCAGCGCGTCGCCGCGGCGCTCGCCGAACTCGACCTGCTCGCGGCCTTCGCGGAACGGGCGCGCGCGCTCGACTGGAGTGCGCCGGAATTCTCCGAAGCGCCCGGCATCGAAATCGAACAGGGTCGCCACCCGGTCGTCGAGGCGCAGGTCGAGCAGTTCATCGCCAACGACTGCCAGCTGACCGCCGAACGCAAGCTGCTGCTCATCACCGGCCCGAACATGGGCGGCAAGTCGACGTTCATGCGTCAGACCGCGCTCATCGCGCTGCTCGCCTACGTGGGCAGCTACGTGCCCGCGAAGCGCGCGCGCTTTGGCCCGATCGACCGGATCTTCACGCGCATCGGCGCCGCCGACGATCTCGCGGGCGGGCGCTCGACCTTCATGGTCGAGATGACCGAAGCCGCCGCCATTCTCAACGACGCCACGCCGCAAAGTCTCGTGCTGATGGACGAGATCGGGCGCGGCACCTCGACGTTCGACGGCCTCGCGCTCGCCTGGGCGATTGCCCGGCATCTGCTCACGAACAATGGCTGCCATACGCTGTTCGCGACGCACTACTTCGAGCTCACGCAACTGCCTACGGAATTCGCGCAGGCGGCCAACGTGCATCTGTCGGCGGTCGAGCACGGACACGGCATTGTGTTCCTGCACGCCGTGAGCGAGGGTCCCGCCAATCAGAGCTACGGATTGCAGGTCGCGCAGCTCGCGGGCGTGCCCAACCCCGTGATCCGCGCGGCGCGCAAGCATCTCGTGTATCTGGAGCAGCTCTCGGCCGGGCAACCCACGCCGCAGCTCGACTTGTTCGCCGCGCCCGCGCCTTCCGAAGACGACGATTTCGACACGCATCCGTGCGTGGAAGACGCACCGGCACCAGCCGACCCGGGCGCCGCGCTCGTCGCCGAGCGCCTGCGCGCGCTCGATCCAAACGAGTTGCGCCCGCGCGATGCGCTCGATCTGCTGTACGAACTGCATGAGCTGGCGACGGCGCCGGACGCCAAACACTGAGCGTCGCCGCGCGACGCCACCCCGGCCATTCCCGCATGGCCGGGGCGTCTTTGCTTCGCGCTTTCTGAACCGGATGACCGAGGCGGCGCGCCGCCTGCAAACGGCGCGGCAATCGCTGCTACGAAAGGGGCTGCGTGACAGGCTGCAACGCGCCCTCGTCTGCCTGGCGGGGTTCGTTCTTCCGCTCGCCCTGCCGCTCGCGGCACAGGCACAAGGCCCTTCATCGCGCTATTCATTCGCCGTGGTGGCGAACGTCGTCACCGAACCCGGCGACGAATCCACGCTCCAGCGCCTGATCGACGCCATCGGCCTCGATCCGCAAATCTCGTTTGTCGTCTACGACGGCAATCTCAAAGGCTCGCGCGAGACCTGCGCGGATCATCTCTACGAACGGCGCCGCGCCTTGCTCAATGCGTCGCGCGCGCCGCTCGTGTTCGTGCCCGGACAGCGCGATTGGGTCACCTGCGGCATCGCGGGCGCCGGTGGTTACGATCCGATCGAGCGGCTCGATTTCCTGCGCCAGAACTTCTTCGGCGACGCCAATTCGCTCGGCCAATATCCGCTCACGCTCACGCGTGAAAGCGAGGTCTCGCGGTTTCGGCCCTATCGGGAAAATGCGCGCTGGCAGCTCGGCGATACCGTGTTCATCGCGCTGAACGTGCCCGACGACAACAATCATTTTCTGAACGCCGGTGGCCGCAACGGCGAGTTCGAGGACCGTGTGATCGCCAATGGCTTCTGGCTCGAGCACGCGGCCGAATTCGCGCGCCGCCGCAATGCGCGCGCCATCGTGATCTTCATGCAGGGCAACGCGATGCCCGAGCAGTACGAGCGCCCTGACCGCTTCGCCTGGCTGCGCTTTCGCCGCACGCCCCGCGACGGTTACGTGGAGCTGCGGCGCAGCCTCATCAAGCTCGCGGAGACCTTCCGGGGCCCGGTCGTCCTCGTGGATCCGGACAACGCGCGACTCACTCGCGGCTTCTTCATCGATCAGCCCTTGCGCAACGACAAGGGAATCAGGATTGCTAACGTTACGCGCATTGCGTTCTCGCTGCGCGACCCGCTCACGCAATGGCTGCAGATCGATGCGGACATGGCGCGCCGCACGCCGCTGCGCGTGAGCGTGCACGACGTGCCGAGGCACATGCCGCTCCTGCCGCCACAAACGCCGCCCCAACTGCCGGGCGGACGCGGCGAGCCCGTGCAGCCGGAGATGCCCGAAGTTTCGTCGATGCCCGACGTGACGGAAATTCCCGGCATGCAGCAGGCGCCCGATGCGAATGGCGCCAGCGAGCCGCCAACCGTCGCACCGCCGGCGCAGCCTCAGATGCCGCCACCCTGGATCGAGCAGCAGCCGCAACCCGCAACGCCGAACGGCACGCAAACGGCGCCGTCAAACTAGCCGGGAAAGCACAACAAGTGGGGAAGCGTCGCGCCGTGAAGAGATGAGGCAGTACACGAGACGGCAACGCGCAAAGACGCGACGCGGAGCGAGACGCGCCGGCAGTCACCGCCGGCGCGTTGCCCGATCAATGCAGGGTGGGTTTTGAAGCGGCTTCGTCGCCGTCTTCGTCGTCATCCTCGTCGACGATTTCGAGGCCGTCCGCGCCATGCGCGTGTTCATGCTCGATCTCGTCTTCGGTGGCCTGACGCACTTCCTTGACGGTCAGCGCGAAACGCAGGGCCATGCCCGCGAGCGGATGATTGCCGTCGAGCACGACCTTGTCTTCGGCGACGTCGGTGACGGTGTAGATGAGCGTGTCGAGATCCTCGTCGCCTTCCTCGGGCGTGCCCTCGAACTGCATGCCGACTTCGAGCGGCTCCGGGAAGCGGCTGCGCGGCTCAATCTTGACGAGCTCGGGATCGTATTCCCCGAAAGCGTCGGAAGGCTCAAGCTGGATCTGGGTCTCGAAGCCCGGCTCCTTGCCGTCCAGCACTTCCTCGATCTTGGGGAACGTGCCATCATAGCCGCCGTGCAGATAGACCATCGGCTCGTCGCTTTCCTCGATCAGATTGCCCTGCGCATCCGATAGCTTGTAAGCGACCGACACGACGGTGTCCTTTGCAATTTTCATTCGATCCTCCAGATTACAGACCACATTATACGATGCCCAAGCGGTCCCCAGACCACCCGGAGGACGCCCGCAAGCGGCGCGCCCCCTCCTCCCTGGCATGTCCCGCGCCCGATACGCCCACGCCGCTGCTTGGCGGCCTGAGTCCGGCGCAGTTCATGAAGAAATACTGGCAGAAAAAGCCGTTCTTGATCCGCCAGGCGATACCCGGCATCGAAGCGCCGCTTTCGCGCGACGAACTGTTTGCGCTTGCCGACCAGGACGACGTCGAATCCCGTCTCATCACGCATTTTCGCAAGCGCTGGGCGCTCGAGCACGGCCCGTTCGCCCTTGACGAGTTGCCGACGCCGAAGACGCGCCAATGGACCTTGCTCGTGCAAGGCGCGGACCTGCACGACGACCGTGCGCGCGCGCTGCTCGAACGCTTTCGCTTCGCGCCCGACGCACGCCTCGACGACCTGATGATCTCGTACGCGTCCGACGGCGGCGGTGTCGGTCCGCATTTCGATTCCTACGACGTGTTCCTCCTGCAGGTGCACGGCAAGCGACGCTGGCGCATCGGCGCGCAGCGCGACCTGTCGCTGCAGGAAGGCCTGCCGCTCAAGGTCCTCGCGAACTTCGAACCCGAAGAGGAATGGGTGCTGGAGCCCGGCGACATGCTGTACCTGCCGCCGCACATCGCGCACGATGGCGTGGCCGAGGGCGAATGCATGACCTGCTCGATCGGCTTTCGTTCGCCTTCCACGACCGAGCTCACGAGCCAGTTTCTCTACTGGCTGGCCGAGCGCGGCGCAGACAGCGCGGCCACCGCGAACGCGGGCAACCTCACGCTCTACCGCGACCCCGACCAGCCCGCAGTGTTGCATCCGGCACAACTGCCCCCGGCACTTGTGGAGCGCGTCTCGGCCGTGCTTGCTAAAGTGCGGTGGAGTGACGCTGATGTCTCCTCGTTCGTCGGCTCCTGGCTTTCGGAACCGAAATCGAATGTGGTCTTCGATGCCCCCGAAAAACCGCTGGACGAGGCGCGTTTTGTTGCGCGCGCCGCGAAAAACGGGATAACACTCGACCGCAGGACAATCCTGCTTTACGATTCGCGGTCGTATTACCTGAACGGGGAACAGTACTTGCTCAGAGACACGAGAAAATGGCTGCCGGCATTGGCTGACAACCGCTTTCTGGATGGGAAACGCTTTGTAACACTCTCACACGATTCGTGTGTGACAGCGTTGCTACACGAGTGGTATCGTGCGGGCTGGTTACGGCTCGGGGTGCTTGCCTAAGCGCTTCGGACTGTTATACCGTACTAATATAGTGCTTGTATGAGAAAGACAACGTATTGTCCCCGGATTTGTCGACGGTCGATACGAAAGTGCCTATAATTTCCGCCCAGGCCGTAGGGAAGATTCACGCTCTTGCAGTGCATCTCCACCAGCGGCTCAGGTCGGTGTTGGGGCACATTACCGGTTTTATTTTGCGCTGTTGCTTACCTTTAACCATAAAAGGACGTGATCATGAAGAAATCCCTCCTCGTAGCATCCCTGCTGGCAGCTGTTGCACTGGCTGCGTGCAACAAGAGCAGCGACCAAGCTGCTGCGCCGGCTAGCGACGCGACCGCTGCTTCGGCACCGGCTGCTGCTGCTTCGGACGCAACGGCAGCTGCTTCGGGCGCTGCAGCTGCTGCGAGCGACGCTACGGCTGCTGCTTCGGACGCTGGCGCCGCTGCTTCGGACGCTGGCGCAGCTTCGGACGCTGGCGCTGCTGCTCCGGCTTCGGGCGCGAGCCAGTAAGCTGTATTCGCGCGATGCTCGCCTGGCGCTTCGGCTCCGGCGGGCATCGAAGCGAATCGTCGGGCAGCCTGACGGTCTCGTCAGATGCGCGGCGGGCAAACAAAAAAGCCACGAACTTGCGTTCGTGGCTTTTTTGTTTGTGATGACCCGTCCTGAATCAGGTTGACACTTTTTCGGCGAATCGAAGCCGAGGAAGAACGCCTGCAAAACGCTTGCGGCACGCCGCCGGTCTCATGCGCCATGCATGTAACCGGCATGGCGCATATGCAAGCGGATATTACGCATCACGCGCCATGCGATACGCAAGACACCTCACTGAGCGCCCTGCTCTTCCTTGCCCGCGAAGAACTCCTGCACGACCTCGATCTCGCGCGTGCGTTTGAACGGCGGCAGGCTTTGCCAGATACGCCGGCCATAGGGCTTATCCACGAGACGCGTATCGCAGATCATCAGCACGCCGCGATCGGTCTCGGCGCGAATGAGACGCCCGGCGCCCTGCTTGAGCGTAATCACCGCTTGCGGCAGCTGATGAACCGCAAACGGACTCAAGCCCTTCTTCGCCAGCGCGTCCAGACGCGCGGCCAGCACCGGATCGTCGGGCGGCGCGAACGGCAGCTTGTCGATGACGACGAGCGACAGCGCGTCGCCGCGCACGTCGACGCCTTCCCAGAAGCTCTGACTGCCCACCAGAATCGCGTTGCCATAGGCGCGAAAGCGCTCGAGCAGCTCGGTGCGGCTCGCATCGCCCTGCACCAGCAGCGGCGTGTTCCAGCCGCGCGCCTCGATCGTGTCGCGCAGCTTGCCGGCGATCTTGTCGACGGCACGCAAGGTCGTGCACAGCATGAAAACGCCGCCCCCGGACGCTTCGATGGCGGGCAGCGCCGCATCGAACACCGCGTCGGTGAATTGCGGCGACGACGGCTGCGGCATATTGCGCGGCACGTAGAGCAAGCCCTGCTGTGGATAGTCGAACGGGCTCGGCAGCGTCATCGAGCGGCGCGCGCTCAGGCCCATCTGCGCCGCATAGTGGGTGAAATCGCCGCGCACGGAAAGCGTTGCCGACGTGAAGATCCACGTGCGCGGCACGCCCGCGCGCTGCTTCGCGAAAATGGGCGCCACGGAAAGCGGCGTCTCATGCAACTGGACCGTGTGCGAAAACACCTCGACCCAGCGGACCTTTTCATCGTCGGCGCCGGGCTCGCGCGCGGCATCGCCTGGCCCGCCGGTAGCCCGTGCATCGCGCGGCGGCGCATCGCCGGGCGCACCAGGCGCAGTCCACCCGGACAGCACGCCTTGAAGCTCGCGCGCGCGGCGCAGGCACGCGCCCAGCGATTCGGCGCGCTCCGCCTGGCCCGCGAGCGCGGTGGCGAGTGTGCCGAGCTCGGTCTGCAACGCGTCGAGCGTATCGAACAGCGGATGATCGTCGGGCAACTGCGTGATCGACACGCGCAGCGAATCTTCCTTGAACGCGAGCCGCACGTCGCGCGCCGCGCGCTCGAGCGCCGCGCCGAGCTTCACCCACTCCACCGCGTCACGCGCATGGCTCAAGCCTTCGGCCACGCAGTCGCGCGCGAGTTCGAGAAACTGCGCGGTCGAGAGCGTCTCGCCGAAGAACAGCGTGGCGGTCTCGGGCAGCTGATGAGCTTCGTCGAAGATGATCGTGTTCGCGCTCGGCAGCAGCTCGGCCATGCCGGTATCGCGCAGCATGATGTCCGCGAAGAACAGATGGTGATTCACGACGACGATGTCGGCCTGCTGCGCTTCGCGGCGCGCCTGCATAACGAAGCAGTCCTTGTAGTTCGGACACTCCTGGCCGAGACAGTTATCGCGCGTGGACGTCACCATCGACCATACCGCCGCCGTCTCCGGCACGCTCGCGAGCTCGGCCTTGTCGCCCGAGCGCGTGATCTTCGCGAAGCGGACGATCTCCTGCAGATACGCCGTTTCCTGGCGCGACGGCAGGCGGCCGTTGTCGGCGGTGCGCTGCAGATAGTAGTGGCACAGGTAATTCGAGCGGCCCTTGAGCATGGCCACGCTCACGGGCACCGCGAGCGCGTCGCGCACGGTGGGAATGTCACGGGCGAAGAGCTGGTCCTGCAGGTGCTTGGTGCCTGTCGAGACGATCACCTTGCCGCCCCAGAGCATGGCCGGCACGAGGTACGCATAGGTCTTGCCCGTGCCCGTCCCCGCCTCGACGATCAGCGTGTTGTCACCGGATTCAGCAACGGCGTGAGCGGCTTCTTCGGCACGATCCTGCGCAGCGGGCGCCGGTGCGCCACGTTCGAGACGCCGCGCCGGGCGCGCCTGCGTCTCGAACATCGCCGGTTCGGGCAGGGCCTGGGCGGCAGCTTCCATTGCCGCGGCCACGGCGCGCGCCATCTCGATCTGCGCGGCGCGCGGACGATAGCCGTCGATCTCGCGCGCGAGCAGCCCATTGGCAGCAAAGAGCTCTTCGAGCTCGGCACCGCGGCGCGCGCTCAGTGCGGGCGCGCTCGCCATTTGCGCGGCGCGCGCGTCACCGTCCTGCGCGCTGCCTTCGCGCGCAGGACGGGATCGGGAAACGGTCGTTGAATTCAAGGCAAGCGGTTCCTGCTCGGTCCTCGGGGCGCCACCCGACTACAGCCGCGCCCCGGCGCCTGCCAGGACCCGGAATCAGGCGTGCCCGTTCGAGGTCTTCGTTGAATCGGGTTCCAGCTGCAATTGCAGCAGGATAATGTTGTCCTTCAGCTTGAGCTTGCGCCTCTTCAGCTTCTGCAATTCGAGATCGTCGTAATCCGACGTCTCGCACATCCTCTCGATCAGACGGTCGAGATCACCGTGCTCCGATTCCAGTTGCAGAATGCGGTCACGAAGGACCTCGCCCTTGACTTCACGATGCTCGCGCATGCTCGCCTCCTCGTCATGATCGGCGCACGCCGTGCGAAAGGTCGCGCGCCTGAGGTTGCTGTCCGGCTGAAAAAGCGTAGTGCTGCCTGGTACTACTGGCCCTGCGTTTTTTGCTGCTGTTGCTGCTGCGCCTTCTCGGCCGCCTGCTTCTGACGTGCTTCCACATCAGCCTTGTGCTTCGCCGCCTCTTCCTGCTTCTGCTGGAAGCGCTCAGCCTTCTCGGCACGCTCTTGCGCCTTCTGCTGGCCTTCGCGACGAGCTTCGTCCAGTTGCTGCTGGTAATCCGATTGTTTCTTGTCGTACGCGGCCTGGTTGGCTGCGCGTTGCGACTGCGCCTGCTCGCCCTCGCGCTGCGCCTGCTGCAACGCATGCTGACGCTGCTTCTGCTCGAACGACTGCTCGTTCGCCGCGCGTTGCGGAGCCTCCGCCTGGCGCTGCGCCTGATCGAGCGCATGCTGACGCTGCTTGTCCTCGTAATCCTGCGTGCTCTTCGCCTCGTTCGCGGCGCGTTGCGGCGCGTCGGCCTCGTCCTTCGCGCGCTGCAATGCAGCCTGCTCGTCGCGGCGGCGCGCATTGTCGGCACGCTGCTCTTCGTCGAGCGCCAGTTGCTGATGGCGGATATCCGCCTGCACGACGCGCATCGCATCGCGCGCCTTGCCGAGACAGTGGTTCACAAAGAACGCATCGTAGCAATTGTGCTGCGCTACGGCGTACTGGTAGTTGTTTTCCGCAGTACGCCGGTCAAGAACCTTCTGCCGCGCGGAGAAGTCGTTGCCCGCGTCGGCACCGGGGACCGCCACGCCCGAAGCAGCGCCCGGTGCACGCGCCGATATCGCCGACGATGCAGAGGTCGAGCCATCGATTGGTCCGCCGACCTCGGCCGGGCGCGTGTCTTGCGCGCTGGTGGCCGCTGAATCAGTGCCAGGTGCCGCACCGCTGACCGCCACGGATTGCGCAAGGGCCGGAACGCTCGCCGTCGCCAGCAACGCGACGGCATAGACCGCCGCGCGGGCGGTGGTCCGCCATGCCGCGCCTTCGCGCGTGCCGGGCCGGACTTGTGTCAAACGGGATGGGATCAACGTCTTCTGAGGGCAACGGAACATGCCTGAAATTCTAACACCCCCCGAGTTGAGCGCCCGGCCATTTATGGCAAAATGCCCCGCTCCACCAGCCGGCGGGCGTTCGCTCGCTTGAGGTCTCCCGTCCGGCTGTCGACCCAAATCTGGGACCGTAAATCCAGGACCGCAATCCGGAATTGCCGCCCGGCACAGCACCCCGGGGCCCCGACCGCAAACCGATCCTCGCAGGAATATCCAGACTCTATGACGGAAACCGTAGCACTCAAGATCGTCCAGCGCATCGCCAGCGAACTGACCGTTCAACCGCGTCAGGTGGCGGCCGCCGTCCAGCTTCTCGACGAAGGAGCGACCGTTCCGTTCATCGCCCGCTACCGCAAGGAAGTCACGGGCAATCTCGACGATACGCAACTGCGCACGCTCGAAGAGCGGCTGCTCTATCTGCGCGAGCTCGAAGACCGTCGCGCCTCGATCCTCGCGAGCATCGAAGAGCAAGGCAAGCTGACCGACGAGCTGCGCACCGCGATCGAAGCGGCGGACAGCAAGCAGGTGCTCGAAGACCTCTACCTGCCCTACAAGCCCAAGCGCCGTACGCGCGCACAGATCGCGCGCGAAGCCGGCCTGCAGCCGCTCGCCGACGCGCTGCTCGCCAATCCGCTGCTCGATCCGCAAACGGAAGCCGCGCAGTACGTGGACGCCGAAAAGGGCGTCGCCGACGTGAAGGCCGCACTCGACGGCGCGCGCGACATCCTCTCGGAGCAGTTCGGCGAGACGGCCGAGCTGCTCGGCAAGCTGCGCGACTGGCTGTTCAACCAGGGCGTGGTGATCTCGAGCGTGGTCGAGGGCAAGGAGAAAGAGGAAGGCGAGAAGTTCCGCGATTACTACGAGTACTCGGAAACGATCAAGACCGTGCCGTCGCACCGCGCGCTCGCGCTGTTCCGCGGCCGCAACGCCGGCGTGCTAATGGTCAAGCTCGGCCTCGGCGGCGAGCTCGACGCGCAGGTGCCGCATCCGGGCGAAGCGATGATCGCGCGTCACTTCGGCATCGCCAACCAGGGACGCCCGGCCGACAAGTGGCTCTCCGATGTGTGCCGCTGGTGCTGGCGCGTGAAGGTGCAGCCGCACATCGAAAACGAGTTGCTCACGAACCTGCGCGAAGAGGCCGAGCACGAAGCCATCCGCGTGTTCGCGCGCAACCTCAAGGACCTGCTGCTCGCGGCGCCCGCGGGCCCGAAGGCCGTAATCGGCCTCGATCCGGGCCTGCGCACCGGTGTGAAGGTGGCCGTGGTCGACCGCACGGGCAAAGTGCTCGCGACCGACACGATCTACCCGCACGAGCCGCGCCGCGACTGGGACGGCTCGCTCGCGAAGCTCGCGCGCATCGCCGCGCAGACGCAGGCGGAGCTCATCAGCATCGGCAACGGCACGGCTTCGCGCGAGACCGACAAGCTCGCGAGCGAGCTGATCGCGAAGCATCCCGAACTGAAGCTGCAGAAGATCGTGGTCTCCGAAGCCGGCGCCTCGGTTTATTCGGCCTCCGAACTGGCGGCGAAGGAATTCCCCGAGCTCGACGTCTCGCTGCGCGGCGCGGTGTCGATCGCGCGGCGTCTGCAAGACCCGCTCGCCGAGCTCGTGAAGATCGAGCCCAAGGCGATCGGCGTGGGCCAATATCAGCATGACGTGAACCAGCGCGAACTGGCGCGCTCGCTCGACGCCGTGGTCGAAGACTGCGTGAATGCCGTGGGCGTGGATGCGAACACCGCGTCGGTGGCGCTGCTCGCACGCGTGTCGGGCCTGAACTCGACGCTCGCGCGCAATATCGTCGATTACCGCGACGCCAACGGCCCCTTCCCCTCGCGCGACCACCTGAAGAAGGTGCCGCGTCTGGGCGACAAGACCTTCGAGCAGGCCGCCGGCTTCTTGCGCATCAACGGCGGCGAAAATCCGCTCGACCGCTCGTCGGTGCACCCGGAAGCCTATCCGGTCGTCGAGCGCATGCTTGCGAAGATCAAGCGCACCATCGGCGACGTACTCGGTAGCCGCGAAGCGCTTTCGGGTCTCTCGCCCACCGAGTTCGTCGACGAGCGCTTCGGTCTGCCGACCGTGCGCGACATCCTCTCGGAGCTCGAAAAGCCGGGCCGCGACCCACGTCCCGAGTTCAAGACGGCGACTTTCCGCGACGGCGTCGAGAAAGTCTCCGACCTCGTGCCGGGCATGGTGCTCGAGGGCGTCGTGACCAACGTGGCGGCGTTCGGCGCGTTCATCGACGTGGGCGTGCATCAGGACGGCCTCGTGCATGTCTCGGCGATGTCGACGAAATTCATCAAGGACCCGCACGAAGTCGTGAAGGCCGGCCAGGTCGTGAAGGTGAAAGTGCTCGACGTCGACGTGAAGCGCCAGCGCATCGCGCTCACGATGCGCATGGACGACGATCCGGCGAGCGCCGCGCAGCGCAGCGGCGGCGGCAGCACCGGCGGCAACCGCGATCAGCGCGGCGGCGGCAATGCAAACCGCGGCGGACAGCGCTCGCGCGACGCGGAGCCGGCAGGCGCGATGGCGGCAGCGTTCGCGAAGCTCAAGCGCTGACGCACAACTTGCCACACGATGCGGGACCCGCAAAGGTTCCGCATCGCTCGCTCAAAAGGCATCATGAAAAAAGCAGCCCGCAGGCTGCTTTTTTGTTGTCTGCGCAACGAAGTATCAGATCTCGATCTTCGTCCCCAGCTCGACCACGCGATTCGCAGGAATGCTGAAGAAGTCGGTCGGCTTCGCGGCGTTCTGATGCATCCACGCGAACACGCGCTCGCGGAAAATCGACATGCCCGGCAACTGCGTGGGCACCACCGTCTCGCGCGCGAGGAAGAACGAGGTGTCCATCATCTCGAACGACATCCCCTCTTTCTGGCCGATGTCTTCGAGCACGGCCTTCACGTCGGGCGTTTCGTTGAAGCCGTAGTCGGCCTTCACGAGATAGAGGCCGCCGCCGATGTCCTTGACCTGCACGCGCTCCGAATCGGCAACATAGGGAATGTCGCGAATCCTGAACGTGAGAAAGATCGTGCGCTCGTGCAGCACCTTGTTGTGCTTGAGGTTGTGCAGCAGGCTCACCGGCACGAGCGTGTCGCTGCCCGTGAGATAGATGGCCGTGCCCGACACGCGGTGCGGCGGGTGCGCGAGCAGCCCTTGCAGGAAAGGCATGAGCGGAATACCGTCGGCGGCGGTGCGCTCCTTGACGATCATGCGCCCCTTGAACCACGTCATCAGCAGGAAGAACAGCAGCGCGCCGATGCTGAGCGGCAGCCAGCCGCCCTCCTCGACCTTCAGCAGGTTCGCGCCGAAGAAGCCGAGATCGACCGCCATGAAGCACGCGATGATGAGCGAAACGAGCCAGATGTTCCACTTCCAGACCTTCACCATGACGACGCTCGCGAGCATGGTGGTGATGACCATGGTCGCGGTCACGGCAATGCCGTACGCGGCGGCAAGATTATCGGAGCTCTTGAAGGCGACGACGATGCACAGAATGATGACGAGCAGCAGCCAGTTCACGACCGGCACGTAGATCTGGCCGATGGCGAGATCGGACGTGTGCAGCACCTTCATGCGCGGCACGTAGCCGAGCAGGATCGCCTGGCTCGTGAGCGAGTACGCGCCCGAGATCACGGCCTGCGAAGCGATCACGGTCGCGACCGTCGAGAGCACCACGAGCGGCAGCAGCGCCCAGTCCGGCGCGAGCAGGAAGAACGGATTCTCGATCGCGCGATGATCCTGCATCAGGAGCGCGCCCTGACCGAAATAGTTGAGCACGAGCGAAGGCATCACGAGCCCGTACCACGCGTAGCGGATCGGCTTGGCGCCGAAGTGGCCCATGTCGGCGTAAAGCGCCTCCGCGCCGGTCAGCACCAGCACGACCGAGCCGAGCACCACGTAGGCCTGCAGCAGGTGCGCGCCCATGAACGTGACGGCGTAGTACGGATTGAGCGCGGCGATGACACCCGGCGCCTGAACGATGCGCGACACGCCGAGCACGCCGATGACCACGAACCAGAGCACCATGATCGGCCCGAACAGGCGGCCCACGAGCGAGGTGCCGTGCCGCTGGATCCAGAACAGCGCGATGAGGATCACCATTGTGAACGGCAGCACGAGATGAGAGAGCTTGGGCGCGGCAATCTCGAGACCTTCGACCGCCGACATCACCGAGATGGCAGGCGTGATCACCGCGTCGCCGTAGAACATGCAGGCGCCGAAGATGCCCAGCGCGGTCAGCACCGCGGCAGCCTTGCTCTTGCGGTCGAACGAGCGCATCGCGAGCGCCATGAGCGCGAGCACGCCGCCTTCGCCGTTATTGTCGGCGCGCATCACGAAGAGCACGTACTTGATGCTGACGACGATGATGATCGCCCAGAACAGCAGCGAGATCACGCCGAGGATGGAAGTATTGTTGAGCGGAATGCCGTGCGCCGGGCTGAATGCCTCTTTGAGCGAATAAAGCGGACTCGTGCCGATGTCGCCGAACACCACGCCGATGGCCGCTACTGCGAGCGAGGGTAGCGGCTGCTTTGCCACGTGCGTGCTAGTTGTCATATACGCGGAGATCCGTTCGAGGCGGAAAAAACGAGCGCTATTCTAAACTGGCTGCGGGAGAAACCGGGTGACCGTTGCGACCCCGCGACGCCTCCCCCAACGCCTCCCTTGTCCCGCGGGAGTTTAGCATGGCCCCCTGTAGCGCCAACCCGGCCGTGCATCATGGCTTGATCGGGACTGGCAGCAGCGTCCCCACAAGGCCGCACGACAACGCGCCAAAGCGCACAGGCATAAAAAAACGGAGCCTGAAAGGCTCCGTTCCTGTTTGGTACTACCGGCGAATACCGCCACCGGCAGCATGGCGGCTCAGACCGCGCTTACTTCTGCGAATCCTGCTGGGCCTGCTGAAGGCCGCGCTTGATCCATGCACCGAGGTTGTGCGGACGCACCGTATCCCACTCCTCGAACGGCTGGTGGATCCACGGATTGGTCGGCAGATGCTGGACGAAATAGTCCGGCTTCACCTTCGAGCAGCCCTTGTACCAGAGCACCGCCGAGCGCACGCCGGTCACGGCCGGATAGCGCTCCTTGAGATGCTCCTGCACGCGCGCGAGCGTGACGCCCGAATCGACGAGATCGTCGACGAGCAGCACGTTGCCCGAGAGTTCGCCCCGCGTCATCGTGATGTACTGCGCGATGTCGAGATCGCCCTGCTCCGTGCCCGCCGCCTCGCGGTACGAACTCGTCGCCAGAATCGCGAGCGGCAGGTCGTAAATGCGCGAAAGCTGGTCGCCCACGCGCAGGCCGCCGCGCGCGAGACACAGGATCTGATCGAACTTCCAGCGCGACTCGTGTACCGAGAGCGCGAGCAGTTCGATCAGCCGGTGATATTCATCCCAGCCGACCCACAGGTTCTTTTCGTCGTTGCGCGGGTCCATCATTTGAATCATTTTTGCTTCTACCTTGTTTCTACTTCTTCAGACCTTGAACGGATGACGCAGCAGGATCGTTTCGTCGCGATCCGGGCCGGTGGAGACCATGTCGATCGGCACGCCCGCGACTTCCTGCACACGCGTCAGATAGGCCTGCGCGCTCTTGGGCAGCGCGTCGAACTGCGTGATGCCGATCGTGCTTTCCTTCCAGCCTTCAAAGGTCTCGTAGACCGGCTCGCATGCGGCCACCTGCGAGGCGCCGCGCGGCAGGATGTCGACGTCCTTGCCATCGACCTTGTAGCCGACGCACAGCTTCACTTCGTCGAGGCCGTCGAGCACGTCGAGCTTGGTGATGCACAGGCCCGTCACGCCGTTGATCTGGATCGAGCGGCGCAGCGCGGCGGCGTCGAGCCAGCCGGTGCGGCGCGGACGGCCCGTGACCGAGCCGAATTCCTTGCCCACCTTCGCGAGCGTGAGGCCCACTTCTTCCTGGCGGTCGGCGTTGTCGGCGTCGTACAGCTCGCTCGGGAACGGGCCCGAACCCACGCGCGTGCAATACGCCTTGGTGATGCCGAGCACGTAGTTGAGCTTTTGCGGACCGACGCCCGCGCCTGCCGACGCCGCGCCCGCGACGCAGTTGCTCGACGTGACGAACGGATAGGTGCCGTGATCGATGTCGAGCAGCGTGCCTTGCGCGCCTTCGAACAGCAGGTTGCCGCCTGCGTTGTTCACGTCATAAAGACGACGCGAAACGTCGGTTACCATCGGCTTGAGGCGCTCGGCGTACGAGAGCATCGTGTCGAGCGTCTGCTGATAGTCGACGGCCGGCGCGCCCAGGTACTGCGTGAGCACGAAGTTGTGGTAGTCGAGGTTCTCGCGCAGGCGCTCGGCGAACACTTCCGGCTCGAACAGGTCCTGCACACGCATGCCGCGGCGCGCGACCTTGTCTTCGTAGGCCGGGCCGATGCCACGGCCGGTCGTACCGATCTTCGCGGCGCCGCGCTTGACTTCGCGCGCCTGGTCGATGGCGATGTGATACGGCAGGATGAGCGTGGTGGCTTCGGAGATGAAGAGGCGCTTCTGGACGTCGATGCCCGCTTCTTCGAGTTCGCAGATTTCCTTGAACAGGGCTTCGGGCGAGAGCACCACGCCGTTGCCGATGTAGCAGGCGACGCCGGCGCGCATGATGCCCGAGGGGATCAGCCGGAGAATGGTCTTCTTGCCGCCGATGATGAGAGTGTGACCGGCGTTATGACCGCCCTGGAAACGCACCACGCCTTGCGCGTGGTCCGTCAGCCAGTCGACGATCTTGCCCTTGCCTTCATCGCCCCATTGGGTGCCCACGACGACGACATTGCGTCCCGGGGTTACATTCACTGCGCTGGCAGACATGGTGTTTCGTTAGCTGGTTAAAAACGTATTCTACCTGGGTTCGGCGGCGAGGCCGCCATTTTTTCCCAAAATTCCAGGAATTTCCTTTTGCGCTCAACGGCATGCGTGCCTGAGACGCACCCCGCAAACCCCTCAGGCGCGCGCCTCGATCACCCATGCGCCGTCGCGCTCGACCAGCACGCGGTCGCAGGCGAATTCGTCCATATCGTGCTCGTGGCCCGGCAGCGCCTGGATCACGACTTCGCCGGCGTCGCGCAGGGCCGCAACCGCGGCGCGCAGCGACTCGTCATGGCGCCACGGCGCGAGCACGGCGCTGCTGCGCGCCTCCACCGGGGAAATCCGCGCCACTTCGCGCAGGTCCAGCGAAAAACCCGTCGCCGCGCGGGCGCGGCCATAGGCCTCGCCCACCTTGTCGTAGCGGCCGCCGCGCGCGACCGCGTTGGGCACACCGTCCACGTATGCCGAGAACATCACGCCGCTGTGGTACGCATAGCCGCCCAGATCGGCGAGATCGAGCATCAGCTCCGCGCCCTTGACCTCGCCCATGAGGAACGTCAGATCGTCGAGCGCGCGCGCGATGCCGGGCAGCGCGGGCAGGCGCTTGCGCGCCGCATCGATCACGCTCGCGTCGCCGTACAAGGACGGCAGCGCGCGCAGTGCGTCGCGCGACACCGGCTGCAGACCGGCGGTAAGTTCCGCGAGGCGCGGCACGTCCTTGCCAGCGAGCGCTTCATACAAAGCATCGCCGAGCGCGGCGGCGGCGGGATCGGCTTCGAAGATCGCCGCGAGCACGCCCGCGTGCGAGAGGTCGAGGCGCACCTTCGCGAGGCCCGCGAGGCGCAGCGCGTCGAGCAGCAGTTGCTGGATTTCGAGGTCGGCTTCGAGGCCCGCATGGCCGTAGATTTCGGCGCCGATCTGGATCTGCTCGCGCGTGGCGTGCAGCCCACGCGGACGCGTATGCAGCACGTTGCCCGCATAGCACAGGCGCGTCACGCCCTGGCGGTTCAGCAAATGCGCGTCGATGCGCGCGACCTGCGGCGTGATGTCCGCGCGCAGACCGAGCGTGCGGCCCGACAGCTGATCGACGAGCTTGAACGTGCGCAGATCCAGATCGCGCCCGCTACCGACCAGCAGTGACTCGATGTACTCGAGCAGCGGCGGCATGACCATTTCGTAGCCATAGGCGCGGAAGCGGTCCAGCAGGCGGCGGCGCAGCTCTTCGATCTTGCGCGCCTCGGAAGGCAGCACGTCGGCGATATTCTCGGGAAGTAACCAGGTCGACATCGGGTCAGTCCTACGACAAACAATGAAGGCCGCGCGGGCGCGTAACGCGCCGGCCGCGGGGGACTCAAGCGCGCGCACGCGCCTTGAGGCGCGGGCCGGACGATAGAAACGGCGCATGCCGCAAGGCAGGCGCCTTGAATTCAGGTGGCGAGCAGCAGCAGCACGAGACCGAGCGCCATCACGATCAGCCCGCCGATCCGGATGTGATGCGGCGGCCGCTCCGCAATTCTACGAAATGTGTCGCGCCACGCCGTCGGGAAAACGAACGGGAACATGCCCTCGATAATCAGCATCAGCGCGATCGCGAGCAACAGGGAGCCAGCTATGTCCATACGAAGAAACGCGCCGCGCATGCGCGCGGCGCCCGTGTCTCATTGGTCTAATGTTTGCGCGGCGCGGCGGGTGCGGCCGGAGCCGGCTGCGCCTCTCCGTTCGGACTGCGCATGAAGCGGAAGAAGTCGCTCGACGAATCGACCACGACCACGTCGCCCGGTTTGAAGCTCTCGCGGTACGCCTGCATGCTTTGATAGAAGCGATAGAAGTCCGGATCGCGGCCGTACGCCTGGGCGGCAATCGCGGCGGCCTTGCCGTCGCCGTCGCCCTTGATGGCTTGCGCCTGGCTGTACGCGTCGGCGATCACGCCCTGCTGCTTGCGCTCCGCCTCCTCCTTGATCTTCTGCGCCTCGGCGGCGCCCTTCGCGCGCTCGTCGGCGGCCGCCTGCTCGTGCTCGGCGCTCATGCGCTTGTAGACCACTTCGGCAAGCTCCGCCGGATAGTCGATGCGCGTGAACTCGATGTCGACCACGTCGATGCCGAGCGGCGCAGCGGCCGTCTTGAGCGCGTCGCGCGCACCGTTGGCAATCGCTTCCTGCTGCGCGAGCGCATCGCTCAGATCGACCTTCGAGAACGCGCCCGCAAGCGCATCGCGCGAGAGCGACGCGAGCCGGTCGGCGAGTGTCTGCGGGTCGCCCTTGGTGGCGGCAAAAAGCTTGAGCGGATCGGCAATGCGGTAGCGCACGACCGGGTTCACGAGCAGTTCGGTCTTGTCCGAGGTCGTATAGCGGTCGGCATCGGGCGCATCGAACGCCTGAATGCGGGTGTCGATGAAGGTCACGGTCTGGAACGGCGGCGGCAGCTTCACGTGCAGGCCCGGACCCGCGAGCGTCGCCTTCGCGCCGCCCGACGAGGACACCACCGCCACATGACGCGGATCGACGACGAACACCGCCGACGAGGCCACGAGCACCACCACCACGAAGGCGACGACGAACGCAATGATCTTGTTCATGTCGGCGCTCCGTTATTGCACGTCGTCTTCGCGGCCGCGCGAACGCAGCGCGTCGCGCGAACGGAAGGCATCGCTTGCCGCCTGGGCCGCATCGCTCGCCGACGGCGCCGGCGCTGCACCCTGCTGCGGCTGTGCGCTTTGCTGCTGCGGGTTCTGCGGCTGCGTGTCTTGCTGCGCGTTTTGCTGCCCGCCTTGCTGCATATCGCTGTTCGCCGAAGGCGCGGCTACACCATTCGCATCCGATGCGGCGCTGGGAGGAGCCGCGGCCGCCGCCGCGCCCGAAGCACCCGCTGCCGCGGCGGCGCGCTGACGCGTCGCGTCGACGAGCTTGTCGAGCGGCAGATAGATTACGTTGTTGCCCGACTTGCTGTCGACGAACACCTTCGTCGTATTCGAGTAGATGTGCTGCATGGTGTCCAGGTACATGCGCTCCCGAATGACGGCCGGCGCCTTCGCATATTGGTCGTAGACGCTGTTGAAGCGTTGCGCGTCGCCCTGCGCTTGCGCGACCACGCGATCGCTGTAGGCCTTGGCGTCTTCGATGAGACGCGTCGCATCGGTTTGCGCGCGCGGCAGCAACTGATCGGCGTAGGCCTGCGCGTCGCTCTTCGCGCGCTCGCTCTCCTGATGCGCTTTCGCTTCGTCGTCGAAGGCGGACTGCACGCGATCGGGTGCCGTGACGCTCTGGATCGTCACACCGACCACGCCGAGCCCCGTCTTGTAGAGATCGAGCGCGTGCTGGATGGAGTCGGCGAGTTGCGCGCGGATCGGCTCGCGGTCCGCATAAAGGAGATCGTGGGTGCTGTGCGCGCCGACCACGGTGCGCACGGCCGCCTGCGCGGCCTGGCTCACGGCGAGGTCGGGATCGACGCTATGGAACAGATAATCGGTAGGCTGCTTGACCTGATACTGCACGGTGAAGCGCACGTCGAGAATGTCGCCATCGTGCGTGAGCACCGAAGCGTCCTTCACGTTCGACGGACGCACGAGATTATTGCGGCCGATCTCGACGCTGCGGATCTGGCCGACGTTGACGATTTCCTGCGTCTGGAACGGGAACGGCAAACGCCAGTGCACGCCCTGGCCGACCGTGTGGCGATACTGGCCGAACTGCAGCACGACGCCGGCCTGTCCGTCCTGCACGACGAACACGCCGCTGCCCACATAGATGGCGATCAGCACGCCGAGCACGATGCCCACGCCAATGCGCGCGCTGCGGCCGTTGTCCGGACGCGGGCCGAGCCCGCCTGGGCCCTTGCCCTTCTTGCCGAAGAGCGCCGACAAACGGCGATTGAAATCGCGCCACATTTCGTCGAGATCGGGCGGGCCGTCGCCCTTGCCGTCACCCTTGTTGCCGTTGTTGCCCGATGGACGCCGCGCGTCATCGGTGCGCTGGCCATTGCCCTCGCCGCGGCCCCAACGCGGGTCGTTCAGCGAGAAAATGGCGCGTGCGCGCTGCCAGCCAGTCCGCTTGTTGTAATCGTTCACCTGTGTTCGTTCACCAGAGTAGACAGCGGGTCATGTGCGTGGGGGGAGCTCATCGGCACACTTCGGGGCGCGCCCGGTGCGAACCTCAGGCGCCTCCCGATAGCGTTCAGCGGCCGAGTTCGGGTTCCCTGCTGGGTTCGTGCGGCGCCGCGGTCCAGTCGGCGGCGGCGAGGAGCTGCGACGGCTGGGCGAGCGGCTCGGCAGTCGCGATTTCGGCGATGGCGGCGCGCAGCGCATCCAGTCCGACGCCCGTGCGTGCGCTCAAAAAGACGCGCGAAATATTACCATACTCATCCCGCTCGACCGTCCCGCCCCGGGCCGCCAGTTCAGGCACGGCGTCGATCTTGTTGAACACCAGCACTTGCCGGATGGTGTCCGCGCCGATCTCGTGCAGCACCTCGTTCACCTGATCGATCTGGTCGAGGCGCACCGAACTCGATGCGTCCACCACATGCAGCAGCAAGTCGGCCTGCACGGTTTCCTGCAGCGTCGCGCGAAACGCGGCGACGAGCTGGTGAGGCAACTCGCGGATGAAACCCACGGTGTCCGACAACACGACCTGGCCCACTTCGTCGCCGAGCCACACGCGCCGCGACGTGGTGTCGAGCGTCGCGAACAACTGGTCGGCGGCATAGGCCTGCGCCTTCGTGAGCGCATTGAAGAGCGTGGATTTGCCCGCGTTCGTGTAGCCGACGAGCGAGACCGACATGGTGCGCGTGCGCTCGCGCTGGCGACGCTGCGTGCCGTGCTGACGACGCAGTTTCGCGAGCTTGCCCTGCAGCATCTTGATGCGCTCGCCGATCAAACGACGGTCGGTTTCGAGCTGCGTTTCGCCTGGGCCGCGCAGACCGATACCGCCCTTCTGGCGTTCGAGGTGAGTCCAGGCGCGCACGAGGCGCGTGGCGAGATACTGAAGCTGGGCGAGTTCGACCTGCAGCTTGCCTTCGTGGCTGCGCGCGCGCTGCGCGAAGATGTCGAGAATGAGGCTGGTACGGTCCACCACGCGGCGATTCAGCGCACGCTCCAGATTGCGTTGCTGGGCGGGCGAAAGCGCGTGATTGAAAATGACGATTTCGACGTCGTTCGCCTCGCAGGCGAGACGTAGTTCCTCGGCCTTGCCGCTGCCGATGAACATGGCGGCGTCGGGGCTGGAACGTCGCCCGGTGAGCGTGACAGCGGGCGAGGCGCCCGCGCTTTTTGCGAGCAGGCTGAGTTCTTCGAGACTGGCTTCGAAGTCGGTCTTGCCGAAGTCGATGCCGACGAGTGCGGCGTTGATCAAATTAGCAGATATCAAAATGAAAGCGGCCGGTCCGCAACGCCTGTCAGGCGCCCCGGGCCGGCCGCGTCAAAGGTCAGGACGCTTCCGCATCCGGGTGGAAGTTCACCGGACGGGCCGGGACCACCGTGGAAATGGCGTGCTTGTACACCATTTGCGTAACCGTATTACGGAGCAACACAACGTACTGGTCGAACGATTCAATGTTCCCTTGAAGCTTGATGCCGTTGACCAGATAGATCGAAACAGGCACGTGCTCCTTGCGCAGCGCGTTCAGAAACGGGTCTTGTAACAGTTGCCCTTTGTTGCTCATAGCAAACTCCGTATTTTTTTGCAGGTTTAACTAAATTGGCGCCGAAGAAAAAGAAATCCGACGCCAATCGCTACACTATAGCTGATTCTCGTTCCCCCGCGCCCCTCCCCACCGTCCGGCCAGGAGGGTCCAGCACATGCTTGCGCGCGGTACCGAACGCAGTTCAGCTTTTTTCAGTGTAGGGATTCGTCGAGGAACGAAACTCTATGCGCAATGGAGTCCCGGTCAGCGAGAAAGTTTCCCGGAAACGGTTCTCCAGATAGCGCTTGTAGGTTTCGGTCACCGCATCGAGTGCATTGCCGTGGATCACGATAATGGGCGGGTTCTGTCCCCCCTGGTGCGCGTAGCGCAGCTTCGGACGCACCGGACCACGACGGCGCGGCTGCTGGAACTCCACGGCTTCGATGAGCGCGCGCGTGAGCTTCGGCGTGGGGAGCTTGGCCATCGCTGCGGCATAGGCGTCGTCCACCGAGCGCATCAGCGGGCCGATGCCGAATTTTTCCGTCGCCGAGATGAAGCGCATTTCCGCGAAGTCGAGGAACTTGAGCTTGCGCTGGAGGTGGTGCTTGGTGCGCTCGCGCGCGTGGTCGTCCATGCCGTCCCACTTGTTCACGCCCACTACAAGCGCGCGGCCCTGCTCCACCACGAAGCCCGCGATGTGCGCGTCCTGATCCGAGATTTCCTGGCGCGCGTCGAGCAGCAGAATCACCACGTTGGCGTCTGCAATCGACTGCAGCGTCTTCACCACCGAGAACTTCTCGATGGCCTCGAACACCTTGCCGCGGCGACGCAGACCCGCCGTGTCGATCAAGGTGTACTTCTTGCCGCCGCGCTCGAAATCCACATAGATGGAGTCGCGCGTGGTGCCCGGCATGTCGAACGCGATCACGCGCTCTTCGCCGATCAGCGTATTGACGAGCGTGGACTTGCCGACGTTCGGGCGGCCCACGATCGCAATCTTGATGCCGTGCTTGCTCGCGTCTTCTTCGCTTTCCTCGGGGCGATCGGCATAGGCCTGATCGAGCGCCTCGTTGATCATTTCGGTCACGCCGTCGCCGTGCGCCGCGGAGATCGCGCGCGGGTCGCCAAGGCCGAGCTCGTAGAAGTCGGCGGCAACGGCGCTGTACTTCATCCCCTCGGCCTTGTTGACCACGAGGAAGATCGGCCGGCCGGTTTTGCGCAGGTAATCGGCGATGTGCTTGTCTTGCGGCGCGAGACCGTTGCGGCCGTCGCAGATGAACACGACGATGTCGGCTTCCTCCACCGCCTGGCGCGTCTGGCGCGCCATTTCATGCATGATGCCGTCCTTGGCGACGGGCTCGAAGCCGCCGGTGTCGACCACCAGATACGCGCGATCGCCCACGCGCCCTTCGCCATAGTGGCGGTCGCGGGTGAGACCGGGCAGATCGGCCACCAGCGCATCGCGCGAGCGCGTGAGCCGGTTGAAGAGCGTGGATTTCCCCACATTGGGGCGCCCGACGAGGGCGATTACGGGTTTCATCTGATTTTTTCTACAGTAAGGCGCGACGCCGGGAGGTCCGGCGCACTGCGCGGCAAGCGTCTGCGGTCAGGCTTGCAGAGGCTGCAATAGTTGCAAATTATCACGAATATCACGAACCGGGCCGCGCGCCCGATACGTGAGCTCATCGGGACCCGGCACGCGCGGGACTCGTATTCGGTCGCGCTCGCCGGCTGAACCCGCCGAACGGTCCAGGGGATCTGGTCTTTCTTCAGTCCCGGTCGCCGGGACGGGGCACCTGGTGCAATCTAGCCCGAGGAGTCCAACGTCTCATAATGCGCGTGGCCGGCATGCGCCGGCCCGCGGAACTGGCAAGCCCGGAGGGGACTTGGGCCCGTCCACTAACTTAATCAGATGGCGCCAGAACGGCCAAATGCAAGCGCCGAATTTCGCACCAGGCCCGCACCAAACGCAAGAGGCCGCCGCCCGCAGGCGCGGCCCCTCGATGCGACACCCGGCCGCATGTGCCGGGCGCCCTCACCCGATCAACGCGGACGCAGACCGTACAGGTCGCCGTCCTTCGTCTGCACGACGAGCGTGTTGCCGGCCAGCACCGGCGCGGCGGTAATCGGGCTGCCGTCGGTCTTCACGCGCGAGACGAAGCTGCCGTCGTCGAGCGAGAGGAAGTGCACGTAGCCCTGATAGTCGCCCACCACGACTGCGTGACCGAGCATGGCCGGCACGCTCACGTCGCGGTTCTTCAGCTTGTCGGTGCTCCAGGTCTGGTCGCCGGTCGTGACGCTGTACGCCTTCACGACCGACCAGTCGTCGCCGCCCACCACGGTGGCGTCGTCCTGGGCGATGCCGCTCGTGCTCGAGAACGGTTTCTCCCACATCGGACGGCCCGAATTGGCATCGAAGCAGCCCAGCTGGCCCTGGAACGTGACCGCGCACGTGGTGGCGCCGACGAGCGTAGGCGGACCGCTCACGTCGTTGATCCGCTCGACTTCGGTCACGCCCTTCGGATAGGACACCGGCGTTTCCCAGAATGCGTCGCCGTTTTGCAGGTTGATCGCCGCGAACGCACCGCCCGGGAAGCCCGCGAGCACCGCCTGGTCACCCGCGAACGTCATGCCCGCGGAGACGCGCAGATTGAGCGGCACAGCACGGTTGCGATAGACCCACTTCTGCTCGCCGGTCTGCGCGTTGAACGCGACGACCTGGCCGTCGATGGTGCGCACGATCACGAGACCGTTGCCGACCAGCGGCGGCGAGATGATCTCGCCCGGCGCCTTGGCCTGCCACGAGAGCTTGCCATTGGAGTCGAGCACGTAGACGTTACCCTTCAGACCGCCCACGGCCGTGAGATTGCCGTCGCTGCCCACGCCCGCCGAGATATCGTCCTTGAGCTTCGTGCGCCAGACGTCCTTGCCGGTCTGCGCATCGATCTTCGCGACCGAGCCGTTTTCGCCCGCGGCGTAAACCGCGTCGCCCACGGCGACGGGCGAGAACAGGTAGCGACCGGCCTTGCCGACGCTCGCCTTCCACACCTGCTGGACGTCCAGCACCGGTTTGAACTCGGTCAGCGGCACCGGTACGCGGCGCTCGTCTTTGGTCGACGAGCAAGCCGCTAGCGCGAGGACGGTCATCGCACAGGCGACAGGTACAACGGTTCGTTTCAGCAAATTCATCGGTGAACGAAGCATGAATGGAGTTGGTTTAGCTGTTTATATTCAGGTGCGGGCAGCGCGGCTTGCTCAGCCGCCCAGCGCATCAAGCTTGAACTGGATCAACTGACGCTCGGAAGCATCGCTCTGGGGCAAGCTGTCGAGCGCGAGCTTGTAGGCCGTGCGCGCATCGTCGCGCTTGCCCGCTGCCGCGAGCAGGTCGCCGCGGCCATCCGCGACGATACCCTTGAACGGACCCGAGTCCGGTTGCGGAATCAGCGCGAGGCCCTGATCGTAGGCCTTTTCGTCGAGCAGCACGGACGCAAGACGAATCTTCGCGATCTGGCGGAACTCGTCGTCCTTAGCGTGATCGGCTGCCCATTGCAATTGCGCCTTCGCACCCGCAGTGTCGCCCGCCATGTAAAGCGCCTTGGCCACGGTGAGCGCGGTCATCTGCGCATACGCGGTACGGCCGAAGCGGTCTTCCATGTCAGTCGAGATGCGCGTGAGCAACGCCTTGTCGCCGCTGGCCGACGCCTGCTGCACCTGGTCGTACAGCACCGCAGCCTCGGCGGCCTGACGGCGCTGCCAGAAGTTCCAGCCGTTCCACGCGGCGAGCGCGAGCAGAACGATCAGCACGATCCACGTAGTGGCGTTGCCCCACTGCGTCCACCATGCCTTGAAACTCTCGATCGATTCCTGTTCGTCGTGGTAACTCATCGCGTAGCGATTCCTTCCTTGTTTATTCTGAAGCCCGTTCCGGGCGCACCTCGAACACCTTCAGGCACGCCGCGGATATCGGCTAAATGCGTAGATAACGGTCGATCCGGACACCGCAAGCGGCCCTACCTGAGCGGCACCTGAAGCGGCCCTATCAATCCTCGCCGTCTTCGGCGGATGCAACCATCGCATTGATTAGATATTCGGTCAAGTCTTCGAGTGCTACCGTCTGTTGCTCGCTGCGGGCCGCTTCGGCACCGCCGCGCAACGCCTTCACACCCGCTGCGCCCTTGGCCACTTCGTCTTCGCCGAGCACCACGGCGAACGCCGCGCCGCTTGCATCGGCGCGCTTCATCTGCGCCTTGAAGCTCGCGCCCTGGCCATCCGCGCTGCAGTAAAGAATGACGTCGAGGCCCGTGTCGCGCAGCCGTTCGGCCACGATGAACGCCTGCTCGCGCGCCGCCTCGCCCTGGTGCACAACGTAGACGTCGCAACCTTCTGTTTCCGGCACGAGGTCCTCTTCCTTGAGCAATTCGAGAATGCGCTCGACGCCCATGGCCCAGCCGCAAGCCGCCGTGGGCTTGCCGCCAAGCTGCTCGATCAGCGGATCGTAACGGCCGCCGGCCGCCACCGTGCCCTGCGCGCCGAGCTTGTCGGTGACCCACTCGAATACGGTCAGGTTGTAGTAGTCGAGGCCGCGCACGAGACGCGGATTGATCTTGAACGGAATGTTGTTCGCCTTGAGCAGGCGCTGCAGCCCTTCGAAGTGCGCAAGCGACTGCTCGCCGAGGAAATCGATCAGCTTCGGCGCGTTGTTCGCGACCTCCTGCAGCGCGGGGTTCTTCGTGTCGAGCACGCGCAGCGGGTTCGTATACAGGCGGCGCTTGCCGTCCTCGTCGAGCAGATCGACGTACTGCTCGAGATACTTGATGAGCTCGACGCGATGCGCGGCGCGCTCTTCAGCGAGACCCAGCGAATTGATTTCGAGCTTGATGCCGGTCAAGCCGAGGTCGTCCCAGAGACGCTGGCACATCAGGATGATTTCCGCGTCCGCATCGGGGCCCGCGAAACCGAGCGCTTCCACGCCGACCTGATGGAACTGGCGATAGCGGCCGCGCTGCGGACGCTCGTGACGGAACATCGGGCCGATGTACCACAGGCGCTTCGGACCGTCGTAGAGCATGTTGTGCTCGATCGACGCGCGCACGACCGCCGCCGTGTTTTCCGGGCGCAGCGTGAGGTTCTCGCCGTTGAGCGCATCCGTGAAGCTGTACATCTCCTTTTCGACGATATCGGTCACTTCGCCGATGCCGCGCGTGAAGAGCTGCGTATGCTCGACGATCGGCGTGCGGATGTTCTGGTATCCGTACGAACGGAGCATGGACTTCACGGTCGTTTCGAAGAAGTCCCACAGCCCTGCGTCCTGCGGCAGGATGTCGTTCATGCCCTTCACGCCCGTCAGCTTTTCGGGCTTTCTTTTCTGTTCAGTCATTGCGTTGCGAATTTGCCTGCGAATGGCGATAGTCGATTGTGCCTGGAATCAGCGTGCGGGAAGCGCGGCGCTCAGGCCGTCGCTTCGGTCTTGCCGTACTTGCGCGCGACGTAGTCGCTCACGATCTGCTGGAACTCTTCGGCGATATGCTCGCCGCGCAGCGTCTTGACCTTCTCGCCGTCGACGAAAACCGGCGCCGCGGGATTCTCGCCCGAGCCCGGCAGGCTGATGCCGATGTTCGCGTGCTTGGACTCGCCCGGGCCGTTCACGATGCAGCCCATCACGGCGACGTTCATGGTTTCGACGCCCGGATATTCGCCGCGCCAGATCGGCATTTGCGCGCGCAGATAGTTCTGGATCTGCGAGGCGAGCTCCTGGAACAGCGTGCTGGTCGTGCGGCCGCAGCCGGGGCACGCGATGACCATCGGCGTGAACGAGCGCAGGCCCATGGTTTGCAAAATTTCCTGTCCGACCACGACTTCGCCGGTACGCGAAGCACCCGGTTCCGGCGTGAGCGAGATGCGGATGGTGTCGCCGATGCCCTGCTGGAGCAGCACCGAAAGCGCCGCCGTCGACGCGACGATGCCTTTCGAGCCCATGCCCGCTTCGGTCAGGCCGAGATGCAGCGCGAAGTCGCAACGCTTGGCAAGCTCCCGATAGACGGCGATCAGGTCCTGCACGCCGCTGACCTTGCACGAAAGGATGATCTTGTCGCGGCCGAGGCCGAGTTCGACGGCGCGTTCGGCCGAACCGATGGCCGACTGGATAAGCGCTTCGTACATCACGCTCTGCGCTTCCCACGGCTGTGCGCGCGCCGCGTTCTCGTCCATCATGCGCGCGAGCAGATCCTGGTCGAGGCTGCCCCAGTTCACGCCGATACGCACCGGCTTGTCGTACTTGATGGCGGCTTCGATCATCTGCGCGTACTGCGTGTCGCGCTTGGCGCCCTGGCCGACGTTGCCCGGGTTGATGCGGTACTTCGAGAGCGACTCGGCGCACGCCGGATAGTCGCGCAGCAGCAGGTGGCCGTTGTAGTGGAAGTCGCCGACGAGCGGCACCGTCACGCCCATGCGATCGAGCTGCTCGCGCACGTGCGGCACGGCCGCGGCTGCTTCCGGCGTGTTCACCGTGATGCGCACGAGCTCGGAGCCGGCCTGCGCCAGTTCCTTGATCTGGATAGCGGTACCGATCGCGTCGGCGGTATCGGTATTGGTCATCGACTGCACGCGCACCGGCGCGTCGCCGCCGATCGTCACCAGTTGGCCACCCCAGCGCACATGCACGGCGTGCGACTTGCGACGCGGCGCGTGACCACCGAGGACCGGCTCGCTGGAACAGATCTGGCTGTTGCTGGACGGGGATTGCGTTTCGCTTTGCATCGAAGAACCCATTTACACCTCGCGCGCGCCGTCACCATCGACCGGTGCGCACCGCGCGAATTGAAAAAGCATCGCGGCCCGCTATCCGGCCGCGATGCACCTCATGTCTCTATCAGGGCAGCACGAAGCGCGCGACATTGCCGCGCGCCGACGCATACTTCGCTGCGTCGACCGGCTGACCGTCGATGGTCATCGACTCGATGCCGGCCTTGTTGCCCACCGTAATCTTGAGCGGCTCGACGCCGGAGATCTCGCGCCCGTCATTGGCGTGGACGAGTCCGGAGAAGAGCTCTTTGCCGTCTTTCTGGCGCACGCTGACCCAGGAGTCCTGCGTCACGCGAATCGCGAACGTCGAGGTGCCGGGCGCCGCCGGGACCGAAGCGGCTTGCGCCGTTGCCGCCGTGGCAGCGCTTGCCGCCGTGGCGTTCGCAGCCGGCGCCGCGCTTGCCGGCGCGGCCTGGGCCGCCTGCGGCGCGCTCGCCGCGCCCTGAACGGTCGTGGCCTGGCCACTCACTTGACCATTGACCTGGCCGGCTGCCTGATTACTCGCCTCACCGCCCTGCGCGCCGGCCTCGTCCGTGCCTTGACCGGCTGCGGCGCCCGTGGTCGCGCCCTCGGTCACCGTCGCGGAAGATGCGCCCGAATCATTGCTCGCACTGCTCGCCGCGCCACCGGCCATCGATTTCAACCGCGCGAACCACGCCGACGACTCGCCGCTGTTCGTATGCCACATCGAGATGCCAATCACGGCGACGACGACGAGCGCGAGCCCCCACAGCCACGACGCACGCCGCCGCGGCGTGCGCACCCCGCCGCCCAGAGAGAGCGAGACGCGGCCACGCGGTAGATCAGCGCCCGACGACGCGGGCATCGACAGATCCTGCTGCGGCACGCCGCGCTCGCGGCGCAGCGCCTGGGTGAGCGGCGTGGGATCGGCGCCCAGCAGCTTCGCGTAGGCGCGCACCACGCCGAGCGCGAAGGTCGTATCCGGCAGATGGCTGATGTCGCCCGCCTCGAGCTCGCGCAGCTTCGGCACCGCCACCTTCAGGCGTGCCGAGACGTCCTCGACCGACCACCCTTTCGCCTCGCGCAGCTGCGCGAGGCGCGCGCCCACCGAGGCGAGCGTATCGGGCACGGCCTGCACGGGCGATGGCGAGCCATCCGACCCCGAACGGCCTGCGTTGGTCTCTGTTCCGTCTGTCCCGAAAGGGTGCTGCGGCTCGCTCATCCCAAAGTCCTTGCGTCGATTCTTTTCTATTCCGGAACCGGCGGGCGCACCGCGCCCGGCCCCGATTCGCAGACCGTTTTATAACAAAATGCGCGGCCACTGTGCCGCATCCGATCGCTTCTGCAACGTTTCTCGTCAAACTCGCCGGTGTTACTGCGTCGTCCCCCGCACAGATCACCGGCACTGCTTTTCGTGACTGTTATTACCCTGCTCCAGCTCTTTTTGCGTCGCCCGGCGCGCAGCGTTCAGTGCTGAACCGGGTGGACGTCGATCACCTTGCGCGCGCTGCGCTCGGCGAGACGCGTGCGGTCCTTCACCTCGCCCGCGAGCTGGCCGCAGGCCGCGTCGATGTCGTCGCCGCGCGTCTTGCGCACGGTCGTAACGACGCCCGCGTCCATCAGGATCTGCGCGAAGCGCTTGATCTGGTCCGACTTCGAGCGCAGCAGACCCGACTCGGGGAACGGATTGAACGGAATCAGGTTGAATTTGCACGGGACGTCACGCGTGACGGCGAGCAACTGGCGTGCGTGCTCTTCCGTGTCGTTGACGCCGTCGAGCATGCAGTACTCGAACGTGATGAAGTCGCGCGGCGCCACTTTCAAGTAACGCTGGCAGGCGGCCATCAGCTCGCGCAACGGGTACTTGCGGTTCAGCGGCACGAGCTCGTCGCGCAGCGCGTCGTTGGGCGCGTGCAGCGACACCGCGAGCGCGACCGGCAGATCGGCGCCGAGGCGGTCCATCATGGGCACGACGCCCGAGGTCGACAGCGTGACGCGCCGGCGCGACAGGCCATAGGCGTTGTCGTCGAGCATCAGGCGCATCGCGGGCACGACCGCGTCGTAGTTCAGGAGCGGCTCGCCCATGCCCATCATCACGACGTTGGTGACGACGCGCTCGCCCTTGCCCTCGCCGCCGGTCGCGCGCCCGCCTGCTTCGCCAGGAAGCGACGCGCGCAAGGCGAATTCCGCCATGCGCAACTGGCCGATGATCTCGGCGGTCGTGAGATTGCGTGAGAATCCTTGCTTGCCGGTAGAACAAAAACGGCAATTCACCGCGCATCCCGCCTGGGACGACACGCACAGCGTGCCGCGCGTTTCTTCGGGGATGAACACGGTCTCGACCGCGTTTCCGTTGCCGACATCCACGAGCCATTTGCGCGTGCCGTCGGTAGAAACGTTGTCGGAAATAATGCCGGGCATGCCGATCGAGGCGCGCCCTTTGAGCTTCTCGCGCAGCGATTTGGCCAGATCCGTCATGCCGTCGAAGTCGGCGGCATTGTACTGGTGGATCCAGCGCTGAAGCTGTTTGGCGCGAAACGGCTTCTCGCCCAGGCTCTCGCAATATGCGACAAGCCCTTGGGCGTCGAAATCGAGAAGGTTGACGGTGGAACTGCTCGTCATGGTCAATCCTGCCATTTCAGTGCGAGGGCGCGCTCACCGCCGGATTCGAGGGAACCCGGCACCGGACAGTGAGCGTCATCGCCGTTCGCGACCCTATGCTACTTTGAACTGCCGCTTACCGCGCGCGAGCTGCTTAGCGCGAGTAAACGTTGACTTCCGGGAAGAAGAACGCGATTTCGACGCGTGCCGTTTCAGCGGCGTCCGAGCCGTGAACTGCGTTGGCGTCGATGCTGTCCGCGAAGTCGGCGCGGATCGTGCCCTTCTCCGCCTTCTTCGGATCGGTCGCGCCCATCAGGTCGCGGTTCTTCAGGATGGCGTTCTCGCCTTCCAGAACCTGGATCTGCACCGGGCCCGAGATCATGAATTCGACGAGGTCCTTGAAGAACGGACGCTCTGCATGAACAGCATAGAACTTCTCGGCGTCAGCGCGCGAGAGGTGGACCATGCGCGAGGCAACGATCTTCAGGCCAGCGTTTTCGAAGCGGCTGTAGATCTGGCCGATCACGTTCTTTGCCACTGCGTCCGGCTTGATAATCGACAGGGTGCGTTCGAGCGCCATAAAAACTCCAGAAAATTAAGAGGTTACAGTTTCAAATGAATCCGCAATTGTAGCATGTTCCCATGTATGATTGCGATTGAACCCCGTTAGGCCCACAGTCCCGGCTCGATCGAGGCAAAAGCCGCGCCGCCGGGCCTTTCAGCTCCAGTTAAGTCTGGGTGGCTACGCTCCTGAACGGGTAGCAAAACGGTAGCGAAACTGTGTGGCGCCCTGTTGAAACTCCGGGCCGCCGCGCATATCTTAAGAAGGAGCGGATCGCGCAAGTGCCGCGCTCCGCCAGCCACGCGTCTCACGCAAGGAGAAAGCATGAACGAGTCCCCCTACAACTTCGGCCGCGGCGGCACCGTCGTCTCCGCCGAGACTCGCAACCGCGTACTGCGCAACACCTACTGGCTGCTAGCGCTGTCGATGGTGCCGACGGTGCTCGGCGCGTGGGTGGGCGTCACCACGGGCTTCTCGCTGTTTGCCGCCACCAGTCCCACCATGAGCCTGCTCGCGTTCTTCGCGATCGCGTTCGGCTTCATCTTCGCCATCGAGCGCACCAAGAACAGTTCGCTCGGCGTGTTCGTGCTGCTGGGCTTCACGTTCTTCATGGGCCTGATGCTCTCGCGGCTGCTGGCGTTCATCCTCGGCTTCTCGAACGGCGCGTCGCTCATCATGCTCGCGTTCGGCGGCACCGGCATCATTTTCGCCACTATGGCGACCGTCGCCACCGTCAGCAAGCGCGACTTCTCGGGGCTCGGCAAGTGGCTGTTCGTGGGCGTGATCGTGATCCTGCTCGCAGGCGTCGCGAACATGTTCCTGCAACTGCCCGCGCTGATGCTCACGGTGTCCGTGCTGGCCATCGCGATCTTCTCGGCCTATATGCTGTTCGACGTCCAGCGCGTCGTGAACGGCGGCGAGACCAACTACATCACGGCCACGCTCGCGATCTATCTGGATCTGTACAACGTGTTCACGAACCTGCTCGCAATCCTCGGCATCTTCGGCGGCAACCGGAACTAAATCGTGCGGAGCCGGACCTGTTCCGGCCCTCACCTGCCAAGCAAAAAGCCCATGACCTGTCATGGGCTTTTTTTCGTCTGCGAGGGGTTCACTGCTGGCCGAAGCCGAATTGGTGTGGCCTCAGAGCACGAGCCAGTCGAAGCCATCGCCTTGCGTCGCGACCCCGATTTCCGTGGCGGCATTGCCGAGCACGGCCGCCATGGCTGCGCGCGCGAGTTCCGGCGTGTTGTTTTGCTGGCTCAGGTGCGCCGCTATCAGATGGCGCAGCTTCGAGCGATCGAGCGCCGCGAGAATGCCGCCCGCCGCCTCGTTGTTCAGGTGGCCGTGCGAGCCGCCAATGCGCGCCTTGAGCGACGCCGGATAGCGGCTCGTCGCGAGCATCTCGAGGTCGTGGTTGCATTCGAGCACGAGCGCGTCGCAACCGCTCAGCACGGCATGGATGTGCGGCGTCGATTCGCCGACGTCGGTCAACACGCCGAGCCGGCTCGCGCCGTCGCTGAATACGAATTGCAGCGGCTCGCGCGCATCGTGCGGCACGGTGTAAGGCTGCACGCCCAGCGCGCCGATTTCGACGGTTCCGTCGCTCCAGAGCACGTTGAGCTCGACGCCCGCGTCGTCGGCGCCGACCGCCTGCGCCGTGCCCCAGCTCATGTAGACGGGAATCGACCAGCGGCGCGCCAGTGTCAGCGCGCTGCCGATATGGTCGCTGTGTTCGTGGGTGATGAGAATCGCGCTCAGGGTCTCGGCGGGCAAGCCCGCCCGGGCGAGCCGCCGCTCGACTTCCTTCGCCGAGAATCCGCAGTCCAGCAGCACGCGCGTGGGCGTCGCGCCGCCGCCTGCTTCTACGACCAGTGCGTTGCCCTCGCTACCGCTGCCAAGGCTTGCAAAGCGCACGGCGCGATCAGTTGAGCTGGGCGTGCAGCGCGGTCACGATGCGCTGCGCGTCCGACGACGTATCGACCTGGCCGTTCGGGTCGAGCACCGCGACCTGGGTCGAGTTGCCGTTCGAGCGCACCGAAATCATGATCTCGGGCCCTTGATTCTTCGCGGCCTTCTTCGGGTTGTAGAACAGCTTGCCGAGCAGGCCGTCGCCCTTGAGCTCCTGCATGGAGTCGGCGTAGCGCACGTAGTAGATGCCCTTCTCGCGGTCGCGGTTGTCGACCGTGAAATTGGTGCGGTCGAGCGCGAGACCCACGCGCAGCCATGCGGTGTCGAACGCCTCGGGCAGATCGAGCGTCGTGCCGTCGGGACCGGACGCGATCTTCGCCGCGGAGGACGACGGACGCGCGTCGGTCAGCAGTTGCTTGGATTGCGCGTCGGTCAGGCCGAACTTCTGCATGACCTTCGAAAGGAAGGCGGCTTCGAGGGCCGGGTCGCGCGGACGCTCGACCCACTTCGACGACGTCTTGTCCTGGCCGGTCAGCACTTCTTCCATCGCGCTATGCGTGATCGAAATATCGGTCTGCCCGTTCGCGCCACGCGTGACCAGCGTGCGGAACTTGTCGCGCGTGCCCGACGAATACGCGAAGTCGACCACGCGGCCGATCGTGCGGCGGAACCAGTCGTCCGGAATATTGGCGCGGTTTTCGGCCCAGTCCGTGCTCATGATGCCCGTGGACGGCGAATCGGTCGTGAGCGTGAAGCCGTTGTCGGTCCAGAATTCCTGCAGTTGCGGCCAGACGTCGTCGGGCGTGCGGCCGTCGATCACGAGCCAGCGGCGGTCGCCGTCACGCTCGACGTGCATGCCGAGCGGATCCTGCGCGTTCGGCACGCCGAGCGTGGCGTTGCCCGCGCTCGTGACGGTGCGCTGCGCGGCGCCGCCCAGCGTGACCGTGGGCGGCGGCGCGACATACTTCTGGTCGGACGGCACCGACGACAGGTCTTGCGGCACGGCCAGCGCCGGCGCACTTGCCGTGTCCTTGTAGTTGACGCGATCCGACGCGAACATGTCGTTCAGCGACTCGCAGCCCGCGAGCGAGCCGAGTGCGAGCGCCAGCACCGCCATGCGGGTTGCGTGGAGGGAAAGAACGGGATGTTTCATGTGGACCTTCGTAATACGGGAACGCTAAGCCTTGACCTGCCGGGATATCTTTCGTCGATTGCTTTCGTCGCTGACGTCGATTGCTGTCGTCGATTCGGGCGCGTGGCTCGTGGTGGCGTCGGTTGAAAATACGGCGTTTTCGGCTTGACCGGGCTTGCGCCCGATCTGATCAGCCGATCAGGCCAGCCTCGCGCAGCGCCGTGCGCACCACGTCGTGGTAACGCGCGTCGAGCGGCGTGAGCGGCAGACGGATGCCGCCTTCGATGCGGCCGAGCTCCTGCAGGGCCCACTTCACCGGAATCGGATTCGATTCGATGAACAGATTCTTGTGCAGCGACAACAGCTTCAGGTGGATCGCACGCGCGGTCTTCGCATCGCCTTCGAGCGCGGCGCGGCACAGCTCGCTCATCTGGCGCGGCGCGACGTTCGCGGTCACCGAAATATTGCCGTGGCCACCCAGCAGCATCAGCGCGATCGCGGTGGGATCGTCGCCGCTGAAGATCTTGAAGCCTTCCGGCGCGTGCTTGATGAGATGCGCGGCGCGGTCGATGTTGCCCGTGGCTTCCTTCACGCCGACGATGCCCGGCACCTGCGCGAGGCGCAGGATCGTCTCGTTCGACATGTCCGCGACCGTGCGGCCCGGCACGTTGTAGAGCAGGACCGGCAGCTCCACCGCTTCGGCGATCTTCGCGAAATGGCGGTACATGCCTTCCTGGGTCGGCTTGTTGTAATAGGGCACGACCTGGAGCGACGCCTGCGCGCCGACGTCCTTCGCATGCTTCGTGAGCTCGATCGCCTCGGCCGTGGAGTTGCCGCCGGCGCCAGCGATGATCGGCATACGGCCCGCAGCGTGCTCGACCGCCGTCCTGACCATCAGGATGTGCTCTTCGACGTCCAGCGTGGCGGACTCGCCGCTCGTGCCGACGACGACGATCGCATCCGTCCCCTCTTGCACGTGCCAGTCGATCAGTTTGCGAAATGCCGGCAGATCGAGGCTGCCGTCTTCGTGCATGGGGGTGACGATCGCGGGAATACTGCCGCGCAACGTAATGCCGTGCTGGGTGCCGTTAGCCATGAAACTTCAAAAAAATGAGTACGTTAAACCGCGATTGTAGCGGATTAGCCGGTCAGATCGTAACGCACCAGGGGTAGTACCTGAGTCGCCGTGGCGTTACCGGGTTTTTCAACCGCGTCCGCGCCGTTCTGAGAGGCCGTATTTTCCGCTGCTGGAGTGTGCGCCGGGCGCATCTCGCGCACGGCGCAGATACGCTGGATGAACGCCTCGCGCGGTTGCGGGAGAAATCCATCCTGGTAAGCAATCACGCGCAATGCGGGCAGGCAGGCCGCCAGCAGCTCGCCCGGCGCCAGCAGAAATGCCGGGTTCGAAGGCTTGCCGACCGTCTCGTTGCCCTGCGCGAAGGTTTCGTAGATCAGCACGCCGCCCGGCGCGAGCGCATCGACGAGGCGCGGCATGAGCGGACGATACAGATAATTCGTGACGACGATAGCCGCGAAACGCGCGTCGTCAGGGAGCGGCCAGGGCGCGCCTTCGAGGTCGCACTCGCGCGTGGCGATACCGGCCACGCCGTGCATCGTCGCGAGCGCGGCGGCGTCGCGGTCGAGCGCCGTGACCGCATGGCCGCGCGCCGCGAGCCAGCGCGCGTGGCGCCCCGCCCCCGAGGCGACGTCGAGCACCGTGCCGCCCGGCGCGATCAGGTGCGCCCACTGGCGCACCCAGCCCGAAGGCTCGGAGAGTCCCGCATGGGTCAGGCCGACAGGGGCCGGACCCGCGGGCGGCGTGCCGGCAGCGCCAGGCGTGAACGTCATCGCGACCGTCTGCCTTAGCTGTACGAGAGGCCCATCGCCTCACGAACGTCGCGCATGGTCTCGTTGGCGAACTTGCGCGCCTTGTCGCAACCATCGGCCACGATCGCGCGCAGCAGCGACGGATCGTCCATGTACTTCTGCGCGCGCTCGAGCATCGGCTGCTGCTCGCGCAGGATGCCTTCGATCACTGGCTGCTTGCATTCGAGGCAGCCAATGCCCGCCGAGCGGCAGCCCTTCTGCACCCACTCGTGCGTCGCTTCGTCGGTATAGACCTGGTGCAGCTGCCACACCGGGCACTTGTCCGGGTCGCCCGGATCGGTGCGGCGCACGCGTGCGGGATCGGTCGGCATGGTGCGGACCTTCTTCGTGATCGACTCGGCGTCTTCGCGCAGACCGATCGTGTTGCCGTACGACTTCGACATCTTCTGACCGTCGAGGCCCGGCATGCGCGAGGCCTCGGTCAGCAGCACCTGCGGCTCCGGCAGGATGATCTTGCGCGCGCCTTCGAGATAGCCGAACAGGCGTTCGCGGTCGTTCATCGACAGGCTCTGCGACTCGGACAGCATCGCGCGCGCCTGTTCGAGCGCCTCTTCATTACCTTCCTGCTGATAGGCGTTGCGCAGCTCGTGATAGAGCTTCGAGCGCTTGCCGCCGAGCTTCTTCGCGGCCTCGTTGGCCTTCTCCTCGAAGTCCGGCTCGCGGCCGTACATGTAGTTGAAGCGCCGCGCCATTTCGCGCGCCATCTCGACGTGCGGCACCTGGTCTTCGCCCACCGGCACGAGCGAGGCGCGGTACAGCAGGATGTCGGCGGCCATCAGCACGGGATAGCCGAGGAAGCCGTAGGTGCCGAGATCCTTGTCGCGCAGCTTCTCGATCTGCTCCTTGTAGGTGGGCACGCGTTCGAGCCAGGACAGCGGCGTGCTCATGCCGAGCAGCAGCGCGAGCTCGGCGTGCTCGGGCACGCGGCTCTGGATGAACAGCGTCGACTGGTTCGGATCGATGCCGGAAGCCAGCCAGTCGATCAGCACGTCCCACACGTTCTTCTCGATGACCTCGGGCGTTTCGTAGTGCGTGGTGAGCGCGTGCCAGTCGACCACGCAGAAGAAGCACGGGTACTCGGACTGAAGCCGCACCCAGTTTTTCAGCACGCCGTGATAGTGGCCGAGGTGCAGCGACCCGGTGGGCCGCATGCCGGAGAAGATACGGTCTGGGAACATGATGTTATGAGAAGAGCGATACAAGGGGAGTAAGGATAGCCGTCACTGCGTCATAGCCGATCGACACGAGCGGGCGCAGCCAGAAGCGCGTGAAAACGCCGCTCACGAGGAGCGCCATCACGATGATGAAACCATAGGGCTCGAGGCGCGAGAGCGCAATGCTCGCGCGCGTGGGCAAGAGCGCCGCGAGCACGCGGCCGCCGTCGAGCGGCAGCAGCGGAAAGAGATTCAGCACGCCGAGCACCAGATTCACGCCCACGCCGGCGGCGGCCATGCGCGTGAAAAACGGCTCCTCTACGCCGGACACCGCGAGCGCCACGCCGAACACGCCCCATAGCAGCGACTGCACGAAGTTGCAGGCGGGGCCCGCCGCGGCGACCCACAGCGTGCCCCAGCGCGGATTGCGCAGATTGCCGAACGAAATCGGCACCGGCTTGGCATAGCCGAACACGAACGCACCGCTCGTGAGGAAATAGAGGATCAGCGGCATCGCGATGGTGCCGACCGGATCGATGTGGCGCATCGGGTTGAGCGACACGCGGCCCAGCACGTAGGCGGTGTTGTCGCCGAGCAGGCGCGCGACGTATCCGTGGGCGGCTTCGTGCAGCGTGATCGCGAAGATCACCGGCAAGGCGTAGACGACGAGCGTCTGAATGATATTGGCGTCCATGGCGGCGTATTGTAACAATGCCCCGTCAACGCGGAGCCGATGCGCCGGCAGCGAAGCGAACCGTGCGCATCAGGCCGGCTCCTCGAGCCCGAACGGCGCGAGGTCGCCCCGCCCCGCGCGCACGAGCACGGGCTCCTCGCCCGAGAGATCGATGATCGTCGACGGCTCGCACGGACATGCTCCGCCGTCGATCACGAGATCGAGCTGCTTTTCGAGGCGTTCGCGGATTTCCTCGGGGTCGTTGAGCGGCTCGGTGTCGGGCGGCACGATCAGCGTCGAGGCCAGCAGCGGCTCACCCAGTTCCTCCAGGATCGCGAGCGGAATCGCGTGACCCGGCACGCGCAGCCCGATGGTCTTGCGCGAAGGATGCGAGAGCCGCCGCGGCACTTCCTTCGTCGCTTCGAGCACGAACACGTAGGGCCCCGGCGTCACCGACTTGATGAGCCGGTACTGGCGGTTGTCCACCATTGCGAAATTGGCGAGCTCGGAGAGATCGCGCACCATCAGCGAGAGCAGCGCCTTCTCGTTAAGCCCGCGGATGCGCCGCAAACGCTCGGCGGCCTGCTTGTCGTCGATGCGCGCGGCGAGCGCGTAGCTCGAATCGGTGGGCAGCGCGATCACGCCGCCGTCGCGGATGATCTGCACGGCCTGCTTGACGAGGCGCGGCTGCGGATTGTCTGGGTGAAGCCGAAAGAACTGTGACATGGGCAGTAATCAGCTGACGAAGGCAAGACGGAACGTGAAGCGCGGCGCGAAATTCCGGGGCGACCGCGCGCACAGCGAGACGAACAGAACAGCACGGCAACGAAGAACAGCGGGCCGCGCGGTGGCGCAGGAACGGCGGCTATGGGCCACGCAGGGCGCGTGGCCTATAGCCATCGCTCCCAGACGGGCTTGAGGCCGGAAGGTAGCGGTGGCAGCGAGCCCGGCATGGTCGCATCCGGGCCGGGTGCGTGGAAATCCGAGCCGCGCGACGCCTCGAAGCCGAAGCGGCGCGCGACGGCTGCGTATTCGCCGTACTGGTCGGGCGTATGGCTGCCCGTGACGACTTCGATGGCCTTGCCGCCCAGGTCGATGAACTCACCGAAGAACGTATCGAATTCGAGCGGCGTGTAGTGGTAGCGGCCCGGATGCGCGACTACCGCCTCGCCGCCCGCGGCCTTGATCCAGGCGACGGCGTCGGCGAGCTTGGCCCAGCGGTGCGAGACATAGCCGGGCTTGCCCTCGCCCAGCCAGCGCGAGAACGCGTCCTGGGTGTTCTGCGCGCGGCCCGACTCCACGAGAAAGCGCGCGAAGTGCGTGCGCGAAATCAGGTCGGGATTCGAAACGTACCGGAGCGCGCCTTCATAGGCGTCCGGGATGCCGAGCGACACCAGGCGCTCGCCGATCGCCTCGGCACGCGCGGCGCGGCCGTTGCGCGTACGCGCGAGCCCTTCGGCCAGCGCCGTGCACCCGGGATCGACATGCAGGCCGACGATATGCACCGTGCGCGACGCCCACGTGACCGAAATCTCGACACCGGCGAGATAGCGCATGCCGAGCATCTCGGCGGCGGCGCGCGCCTCGTGCTGGCCGCCCAGTTCGTCGTGATCGGTGAGCGCCCACAGCGCCACGCCGCCCGCCTTCGCCAGCTGCGCAACGGCAGCCGGGGCCATCTGGCCGTCGGAGACAGTGGAGTGACAGTGGAGATCGGCGTTCATCGCGGGCTTATGAAGAGTAATGACCCATTTTACTGCAATGCGACGAAGCCGTCCCGGACGTCCGGCCCGCCCGGATGCGCCCCGGAGCGCGCGGCGAAGCGAAAGCTAGCCGGCGCAGAACGCCTCGATGAGATGCGCGACGGCTTCGGGCTGATCGTGATGGACCATGTGGCCCGCGTCGTCGATAAAGCGCTCGCGCCAGTCGGGAAAGGCCTCGAAACGCTTCTTGAATGCGTCGATGGGCACCTTGCCCGCGATGCGCGCGAGCGTCTCGGACTGCGTGGCCTCGACGTGCAGCACTTTCGCCCGCACGCAGGCCCAGACCGCCATGATTTCCTCGAGGCGATACAGCATCGGGTTGACCATCTTGTGCGCGGCGTCGCCGAGCAGCATGTAGCCGCCCTCGCCGGTTTGGCTTTCAACCGGCTTCGACCAGTGCTGCGCGAGAAAACGCGCGCGCGCCGGCGAGAGGCGCGGATTCGTCTTCACGAGCCGCGCGGCCACGGCGTCGAGCGTCGCGTAGGGGCGCAATTGTGGCGGCGCGCGCATCTCGTCGAGCCATTGACGCACGCGGCCCGGCGCCTGCGCGGGCACCGTCGCCGGCATGCCGAAGCCTTCGAGATCGACCACGCGCCGCACGCGCTCGGGCCGCACGCCCGCATAAAAGCAGACGACGTTCGCGCCGAGACTATGGCCGACCAGGTTCACCTCGCTCACCTGGGCTTGCGGTGCGTAGTAATCGAGCAGCGCATCCAGATCGGCGATGTAGTCGTGGAACCAGTAGCTGCCCCCGCCCTGCTGCGCCGCCGGCCAGTCGGACAGGCCGAAGCCGCGCATGTCGGGCGCGATTACCTGCCAGTTGCCGCCGAGCGCATCGACGACGAACTGGAACGAGGCGGCCACGTCCATCCAGCCATGCAGCATGAAGAGTATGGGCGCGTCTTCGGCGCCCCAGCGACGCACGTGCAGGCGAATGCCGTTCACGGCGACGAATTCGGATCGGGAAAGATTCATTACGCTCGCACAAAAACGAATGGTCGTTCGATTATATCGGCATGTTCTGACAGATTGGCTGGCGCGTCTTCACTTTTCTTTCGTGCCGGTATCGGCGGCGGATTCGTTCGCCGCTGCGGCGTCCTGTGCCGCGAGTGCATCGAGTTCGGTCTGGTCGAAGCCCGCCGATCGGCGCGCTTCGAAATTGAACGGGCCGCGCATGCGTGGCGCGTTGTATTGCGCGGCGAGCGCGAGCCACGCCGCGTGCGGATCGAGACCGCGCGTCTCGCACAGGTAGCGGAACCAGTGGTTGCCGATGCGCACGTGCCCGACCTCGTCGCGCAGGATGATGTCGAGGATCGCGGCGGACTCCTCGTCGCCGGCCTGCTTCAGGCGTGCGCGGATGGGCGGCGAGGCGTCGAGGCCGCGCGCCTCCAGCACGCGCGGCACGAGCGCCATGCGTGCGAGCACGTCGGCGCTGGTGCGTTCGCACATCTCCCAAAGGCCGTTGTGCGCCGGAAAGTCGCCGTAGGCATGGCCGTAATCGGCCAGCCGCTGGCGCAGCAGCGAGAAGTGATACGCCTCCTCGGCCGCGACCTTCAGCCAGTCGGCGTAGAAGGCGCCGGGCAGATTCGCGAAACGCCATACGGCGTCGAGCGCGAGATTGATCGCGTTGAATTCGATGTGCGCCAACGCGTGCAGCAACACGACGCGCCCTTGCGGCGTGCTCATGCTGCGACGCTGCAGGCTGCGCGGCTCGACCAGTTCGGGACGTGACGGGCGGCCCGGGAGATCGGCGGGTGCCGCGAGCGTGCATGACGCGTTCCAGTGCGCGGCGCTCTGCGATGCTGCGTCCCCTACCTCGGCATGGAGCGCGCGCACGGCCTCGGCCTTGGCGAGCGGATCGCGCTCGCGCAGGGCGTGGAGCGCGGCGGCGCGCCAGCCGGCGCGGGCCGGAACGTTACGCGGATCACGACGATCACGGGAATCACCGGCGTCATGAGCAAAATCGTCGGGATGCTGGGGCACGGAGCCGATGGCTTCGGGAAACACGGAATTCATCGCAAAACGGACAAAAATCGGCAAGAAACTCAAGGATGTGCGGCGAGGCCTCGCGCAAGCGCGCCGGACAGGCCCGATCCACGCGATTGCGGAGGCGGCACGAGCGCGCGGACGCAACCGTTTACAATACGCGATTCACCCGGCTTGCGCCGCCCGCACCCTTGAGCGCACCCGCAGCCGCCCCTCGCAAGATAAAAGGAGACGTAATACCGTGGCCATCTACAAGCTTGGCGAAGCAGCGCCCACCATTCACGAGAGCGTATTCGTCGCGGACAACGCCACCGTCATCGGCAAGGTCGAGCTCGCCGAAGAATCGAGCGTCTGGTTTGGCGCGACCTTGCGCGGCGACAACGAGCCGATCAAGGTCGGCGCGCGCAGCAATGTCCAGGAAGGCGCGGTGCTGCACACCGACCCCGGCTACCCGCTTACGCTCGAAGGGAACGTGACGGTCGGACACCAGGCCATGCTGCACGGCTGCACGGTCAAGGAAGGCGCGCTGATCGGCATTCAGGCCGTGGTCTTGAATGGTGCGGTAATCGGCCGCAACTGTCTGGTTGGTGCGGGCGCCGTTGTCACCGAAGGCAAGGTGTTCCCCGACAACTCACTCATTCTCGGCGCGCCGGCCAAGGTCGTGCGCGAGCTCACCGAGGCCGATATCGCCGGCCTCAAGCGCAACGCGGACGTCTACGCGGAGCGCCGGGAGTATTTCAAGGCGCAGCTCGTGCGCATCGGCTGAAGGCTGCCCGCTCGCCGCTGCGCTTCGCGAGAGGCGCCGCCAGGATTGAAACGAAGGAAAAGATTGTGAACGACCAGTTGCAGAAATTCATGTTCAGCGCGGCGCCCGTGCGCGGCGAGATCGTCTCGCTGCGCAACACGTGGCAAGAGGTACTCACGCGCCGCCAATACCCGGCGCCGGTGCGCACCGTGCTCGGCGAAATGATGGCGGCCTGCGCGCTGCTCTCGGCGAACCTGAAGTTCGACGGCACGCTGATCATGCAGATCCTCGGCGACGGCCCGGTCCGGATGCTGGTCGTGCAGTGCAGCTCGGACCTCTCGATGCGCGCCACCGCGCGGCTCGCCGACGGCATTGAAGCCGAAGACGTGGCCGCGCTCGCCGACGACGTCACGCTCGCCGAGCTCATCAACGTGAGCGGCCACGGCCGTTGCGTGATCACGCTCGACCCGGCCAACAAGCAGCCGGGCCAGCAGCCGTATCAGGGCATCGTGCCGCTGAACGGCGAGGACGGCCCGCTCAAGTCCATCGCGCAAGTGCTCGAGCACTACATGCATCATTCCGAGCAGCTCGACACACGCCTGTGGCTCGGCGCGAACGACGACCGCGCGGTCGGCATGCTGCTGCAGAAGCTGCCCGGCGACGGCGGCATCGTGCCGCATCCGCACGAGCTCGACGCCGATACCTGGGAGCGCGTCTGCACACTCGGCGGCACGCTCACGCGCGAAGAACTGCTCGAACAGGAGCCGGAGACGCTGTTCCGCCGCCTCTTCTGGCAGGAGAACGTGAATCACTTCGAGCCCGTGACCACGCGCTTCCTGTGCAGCTGCTCGCGCGAGAAAGTGGGCGCGATGCTCAAGATGCTGGGCCGCGCGGAAGTCGACGGCGTGATCGAAGAACGCGGCCACGTCGAGATCCACTGCGACTATTGCAACCAGCGCTACGAGTTCGATCCCGTGGATGTGGCGCAACTTTTCGCCACGCCGGGGCTCTCAGAAGCTGTCACCCCGGCAGCGGAGCGGCGCCACTGACCGATGTCGGCCGGCCGGCGCCACGGCGCCCGGCCGCAACCCTGAGCCGGATCGCGGACCCGCTCGTCATCTCGCGCTGCTCCGGCATCCGACAGAGGGAGGAAAAGCAATGAAAACGAAGAAGTCCTTCGCAACGCCGTCGCGCACACGGGGCTTGCGGCAGGCAAAGGCCGCGTTCACGATGGCCGCGCTCGGCATCGCCGCCGCTACCGCATTGATGAGCGGCTGCACGCTGGATCCGCCGGGACCTTCGCCGATTTACAGCCGTCTGCCCGCCAATCAGACGGACGCGCTACAGGGCGCGCCCGTGCTCACGCCCGACGAAAGCGCCCGCTACGACGCGATCGACCGCCAGGCGCTCACCGAGTCGGATCGCGCCGCCACGGCCGAAGCCGCCGCGCTGGCCTGGTCGCGCACCTATACGCCGCCCATCAGTGTCTATGGCGGCTATTCGAGCGGTGGCTGGGGAAGCGGTTGGGGGACGGGCATCGGCTATGGCTACCCGGGCTGGGGTTGGGGCTGGTAGTTCGGCACTGAACTGGATAAAAGTGAAAAGAAAAGCGCGGCTTCCGATAAACGGAAGCCGCGCTTTTTTATACCTCGGGGGCGAAATTCAACCCGCCTTCTTCTTCGTATCCTTGCCGTGTCCGTGCCGCTTGTCCGGCACGCGCGACACTGGATTCGGCACCACCCTGACCGGCGCCGCCGACATCTCGCCACGCGTGGAGATGTTCGACGAACCCGTCGGCGTCGCCGGCAAAGGCTGGTTCGGCGAAACGAATTGCACGAACACCTCGCCGTCCTTGACCATGCCCATCTCGTAGCGCGCGCGCTCCTCGACGGCCGCGGTCCCGCTCTGGAGATCCTGCACTTCGCCCGCAATGCGTTCGTTGCGCAGTTTCTCGTCGTCGTTCTGCTTCTGCTGCTGCGCGAGCTGCTCGCGCAGTTCGTGCACACGCAGCCAGCCGCCATGGCCCCACCAGAGCGGATACTGGATCAGCACGAGCAGGAGAATCAGGACGACAGTGACAAGCCGCATGTAAGGTGCCGGATAAATACACGCCGCCCTGCGCTGGACGCAGGGCGGCGGAAAGGGATGACGAAAAAGGACAGCAACGCTGCTGCCGGGTTCGGGTCCGCTTAGCGGAGGTTATAGAACGCCGACTTGCCCGGATAGCTGGCGATATCACCGAGATCTTCCTCGATGCGCAGCAGCTGGTTGTACTTCGAGATGCGGTCGCTGCGCGAGAGCGAGCCCGTCTTGATCTGACCGGCGTTCAGGCCCACGGCGATGTCGGCGATCGTCGAGTCTTCGGTTTCGCCCGAGCGGTGCGAGATCACGGCCGTGTAGCCGGCGCGCTTGGCCATCTCGATGGCTGCGAAGGTTTCCGTCAGCGTGCCGATCTGGTTGATCTTGATGAGAATCGAGTTGGCGATGCCCTTCTCGATGCCTTCCTTGAGGATGCGCGTGTTGGTGACGAACAGGTCGTCGCCGACAAGCTGGACCTTCTTGCCGAGCTTGTCGGTCAGGAGCTTCCAGCCGGCCCAGTCGGACTCGTGCATGCCGTCTTCGATCGAGACGATCGGGAATTTATCCGCGAGCGTCGCGAGGTAGTCTGTGAATTCGGCCGACGACAGTTGCAGGCCTTCGCCCGCGAGCTGGTACTTGCCGTCGTGGTAGAACTCGCTCGCTGCGCAGTCGAGCGCGAGCAGCACGTCTTCGCCGGCGCGATAGCCAGCCTTCTCGATCGCCTGGAGGATGGTCGAGAGGCATTCGTCGTTGCTGCCGAAGTTCGGCGCGAAGCCGCCTTCGTCGCCCACGGCCGTGCTCATGCCGCGATCCGAGAGGATCTTCTTGAGCGCGTGGAACACTTCCGCACCGCAACGCAGTGCTTCGCGGAAGGTCGGCTGGCTCACCGGCACGATCATGAATTCCTGGATGTCGAGGCTGTTGTTCGCGTGCGCGCCGCCGTTGACGATGTTCATCATCGGGACCGGCAGTTGCATCGCGCCCGAGCCGCCGAAGTAGCGGTACAGCGGCAGGCCGGCTTCTTCAGCAGCAGCCTTCGCGACGGCCATCGAGACGGCCAGCATCGCGTTCGCGCCCAGGCGCGACTTGTTGTCGGTGCCGTCGAGTTCGAGCAGGGTCTTGTCGAGGAAGGCCTGCTCCGACGCGTCGAGGCCCATGATCGCCTCGGAAATTTCGGTGTTGATGTGCTCGACGGCCTTGAGCACGCCCTTGCCGTTGTAGCGGCCGGCTTCGCCGTCGCGCAGTTCGATCGCTTCGCGCGAGCCCGTCGACGCGCCCGACGGCACTGCTGCGCGGCCCATCGTGCCCGATTCGAGCAGCACGTCGCATTCGACGGTAGGGTTGCCGCGCGAATCCAGGATCTCGCGACCGATGATATCTACGATTGCACTCATGGTTTCCTCAGGAAATGACAGTAATTCTTGCGCGACCGGCGCCGCCTGCTGCACTGGCCCACGAGGCACAGCTTCTGTGCTCGTTCCGGGCACACCGTCACATGGGACAGGCCGCGCGGTCGTCGGGTTCAACTTGCCGCGGTGCGCGGGCCACAAATGCCTGCGCCGTTGCACCGCCACGCTGCCTTGTACATCACACGCGGCGCGTTGCGCCGTCGCCCGCCCAGCATGGCGTCCTTGTGTGACACCCGCTGCGCGGCCGGGCTCGTGCCGCGTTGCTCCTCCATCGCGCCGCTCATGCAATCGAAGCGGCGCTCACTGCTTGCGACCTGACGATCAGTTGAAATCGCTCTCGAGGAACGGCGCACGCTTGACCGCCTGGTCGAGCGTGACGAGCGTTTCGAGCAGGTCGGCCATGCGGTTCAGCGGCACGGCATTGGGGCCGTCCGACTTCGCCTCGGCGGGCTTCGGATGGGTCTCCATGAAGAGACCCGCGACGCCCGTGGCCACGGCCGCGCGCGCGAGCACCGGCACGAATTCGCGCTGGCCGCCCGAGCTCGTGCCCTGGCCGCCCGGCAACTGCACCGAGTGCGTGACGTCCATCACGACCGGCGCGCCGGTCTCGCGCATGATCGCAAGCGAGCGCATGTCCGAGACCAGGTTGTTGTAGCCGAACGAGACGCCGCGCTCGCACGCCATGAAGCGGTCTTCGGAAAGACCCGCTTCACGCGCCGCTTCGCGCGCCTTGTCGATCACGTTCTTCATGTCGTGCGGCGCGAGGAACTGGCCTTTCTTGATGTTGACCGGCTTGCCCGAGCGCGCGCACGCGTGGATGAAGTCGGTCTGCCGGCACAGGAACGCGGGCGTCTGCAGCACGTCCACGACCGATGCCACCGGCCCGATCTCCTCTTCCGTGTGCACGTCGGTCAGCACGGGCACGCCGAGCTGACGCTTCACTTCGGAAAGGATGCGCAGGCCTTCGTCCATCCCGAGGCCGCGAAACGACTTGCCGCTCGAACGATTGGCCTTGTCGTAGGACGACTTGTAGATGAACGGGATGCCGAGCTTCGCGGTGATTTCCTTCAGGCGGCCCGCCGTGTCGATCGTCATCTGTTCGGATTCGACGACACACGTGCCCGCGATCAGGAAGAACGGCTTGTCGAGGCCAACCTCGAAACCGCACAAATTCATGCTTTCTCCTCAGCGTGCGCCTGCTGGTGCGCAACCGCCGCTTCGACATAGGCCTTGAACAGCGGATGGCCGTCACGCGGCGTGGACGTGAATTCCGGGTGGAACTGGACGCCGACGAACCACGGGTGCATGTCACGCGGCAGTTCCATCATTTCCGGCAGATCTTCAGTGGGCGTACGGGCGCTGATGATAAGGCCACCGGCTTCGAGCCTGGGCACGTAGCCGTTATTGACTTCATAACGGTGACGATGACGCTCGTTCACATCCTTGCCATAGATTTCCGCAGCAAGCGTGCCAGGCTTGATCGGGCAACGCTGCGAGCCGAGGCGCATGGTGCCGCCGAGGTCCGAGTCTTCGCTGCGCTGCTCGACCTTGCCTTCGCGGTCCTTCCATTCGGTGATGAGCGCGACCACGCGGTCCGGGGTGTCCGGATCGAACTCCGTGCTGTTCGCGTGCTTCAGACCCACCACGTCGCGCGCGAATTCGATCACGGCGAGCTGCATGCCGAGGCAGATGCCGAGATACGGCACCTTCGCTTCGCGCGCGTACTGGATCGCCTTGATCTTGCCTTCGGTGCCGCGACGGCCGAAACCGCCCGGCACAAGAATCGCGTCGAGGTGCTTGAGACCATCCACGCCCTCTTCGTCGATCTGCTCGGAATCGATGTACTCGATGTTCACCTTCGTCGAGGTCTTGATCGACGCGTGCCGCAGCGCTTCGATGAGCGACTTGTACGACTCGGTCAGATCGACGTACTTGCCGACCATGCCGATCGTGACTTCGTGCTTCGGGTTTTCGATCTTCTCGACCATTTCCGACCAGACCGACAGGTCGGCGGGCTTGGCCGAGAGCTTCAGCGCGTCGCAGACGATCGAGTCGAGGCCCTGGTCGTGCAGCATCTGCGGAATCTTGTAGATGCTGTCCGCGTCCCATACCGAGATCACGGCATCTTCGGGCACGTTCGAGAACATCGAGATTTTCGAGCGCTCGTCGTCGGGAATCGGACGGTCGGCGCGGCACAGCAGCACGTTCGGATAGATACCGATTTCGCGCAGCTTCTGCACGCTGTGCTGCGTGGGCTTGGTCTTGAGTTCGCCGGCCGTGGCGATGAACGGCACGAGCGTGAGATGCACGAAGCAAGCGCTGTTGCGGCCGAGGCGCAGGCTCATCTGACGCGCGGCCTCGAGAAACGGCAGCGATTCGATGTCACCCACGGTGCCGCCCACTTCGACGATCGCGACATCGGGCTCGCCGCACGTGGCCGAAGCCGCGCCGCGCTCGATGAACGCCTGGATCTCGTTCGTGATGTGCGGAATGACCTGCACGGTCTTGCCGAGATAATCGCCGCGGCGTTCCTTGCGGATCACCGATTCGTAGATCTGGCCCGTGGTGAAGTTGTTGGCCTTGCGCATCTTCGTGCTGATGAAGCGCTCATAGTGGCCGAGGTCGAGGTCGGTTTCCGCTCCGTCTTCCGTCACGAACACTTCGCCGTGCTGAAACGGGCTCATCGTGCCGGGGTCGACGTTGATGTAGGGATCGAGCTTGAGGAGGGTGACTTTCAGACCGCGCGATTCGAGGATCGCGGCGAGGGAGGCGGCGGCAATACCCTTGCCAAGGGAAGAAACTACGCCGCCGGTGACGAAAACATATTTGGTCATCGCTGGATGCTCGCGGGAAAAACGGATTATACCGTAAAGCAAGGGCTAACCCTGAATTTTGCGTGAGCACTTTAGTGGCCGCGCGCGCCGCCGCGGACATCGGAACCGCGCTGACGGGACTGATTGCGCCCCTTGCCATACCCGTTGTCACATCCCTTGCCGCGCGCCCTCCCGCGCCTCTCCGGGCACAGCCCGGCGCGGGGCCAGACAGCTCAGCCGCCGCCATCCATCGCATAGAGCATGCGCTGCACCGCGCGCGCCGTCTCGATCGGCCGCTCCATCGGATAAAGATGGCTGCCTTCGATCCATTCGAGGCGCTCGCCGGCGAGGCGCTGCGTGGCCGCCAGCCCGACCTGGCGCACCTCCTTCGAGTGCGTCCCGCCGATAAAGCTGACGGGCACCGGCGAGCCGTGCGCGAGCCGCGTGCCGAAGGTGTGCGGCAAGGTCCGGTAGATCAGGTACTCGGTGCGGCGGTCGAAAGCGAGCGTGCGCGTGCCGTCGGCCGAGGTCTGAGGAATGCCGAAGTCGATATAGTCGGACAGCACGCGTTCGTCCCAACGCGCGAACGCGGGCTTCGAATAGAAGTGGCGCCAGGCGTCATCGCGGCTCGCCCAACTGGTGCGGCGATTGCGCGTGGCGGCGGCGGCCGACAAACGCTCGTCGAGTCCGGTCCACTGCGTCACCTTCAGCATGCCGCTGCGCCAGCCCGCGATCACCGGCGAATCGAGCATCACCACGCCCCTCACCCACTGCGGCTTCCTGAGCGCCGCCATGAGCGAGAGATAGCCGCCGAGCGAATGGCCGACCAGCCAGACCGGATTTTCATAACGGCGCCCGATGTCTTCGATCAGTTGATCGACGAGGTGCGGCCAGTCGCGTGTCACGGGGTAGCGGGCATCATGGCCGATACGCTCGATATAGCGCAGCTCGCAGGTGTCTCCGAGCTCGGCAAAGAGCGTGCGATAGGTCGATGCCGGGAAGCCGTTCGCGTGTGAAAAGTGGATGACGTTCTTCAATGTCTTGTTGTCTCCGGTCCTCGGTGCTGTTCATGGCCAGTTGGCGTCCGCAGAGCTTGCGCGCCGCGGCGCCTGCTCCACAGGCTCTGATCCTGTCTTATTTCGCGTTTCACCGGGTTCGCGTGGCGGTACGCGGCGCCTCCGCAAGCTCGAACGATCGATCGTGCTGTCCGATGCGCGAGCGAGCCTTGCATGCGCGTCACTCCTGCGCCTCCATCCAGTAGCGCCGCTGGGTATCGCGATAGCGCTCGACGGTCAGCGCGCCGGGCGCTGCTTCGACACGTGCCGCGCCATCGGCGTCGCTGCGCGCTATCACGATGTGGCGCGACGCATAGCGCGCAAACACCGCCGGGTGCGGATGGTGAAACCGATTCAAAAATCCTACCTGAAATATGGCGACGAGCGGCCAGACAGAGTCGAGGAACGGTTCAGTCGACGATGTCTTGCTGCCATGGTGCGGCACGACCAGGACCTGTGCCTGCAGGCGGGCGGCGTCGCGCACGACGAGCGTGCGCTCGGTGGGCGCCTCGATATCGGCGGCAAGCAGCGCGGAGACGGCGCCTCCCACCGTGTCGCGCCCGGCCGCCGTGGAGACGCGCAGCACGCAGCAATGCGAATTGGGTTTGCCCGAGAGCGGCCCGGCGTTTGGCCAGAGCACCTCGAACGTCACGCCGTCCCACTGCCAGCGCTGCCCGGCCGCGCACTGCACGAGATCGGCGCCCAAACGGCGAGCGCTTGCCCAGAGCGGATGGCTGGGCAGGATGCCCGCCACGAACTGGCGCACGGGCACGGCATCGAGCACGGCGGGCGCGCCGCCCGAATGATCGGAGTCGTCGTGGCTCACCATGAGCGCGTCGAGCCGCATCACGCCGTGCGCCTGCAGATAAGGCACGACGATCCGCTCGCCCGCATGCGTGGATTCGGGTCCCGGGCCCGCATCGAAGAGCAGCGTATGCCGCGCGGTCTCGACGAGCACCGACGTCCCCTGTCCGATGTCCAGCGCCGTCAGGCGGAACGCGCCAGGCGGTGGCCCGTTCGGCGCTGGCACGAGGAGCGGCAGCCAGGTGAACGGCGCGAGCCAGCGCAGCGGCCAGCCACGCGGCGCGAGACACCACGCGACGCCGACTGCCGCGCAGCCCAGCGCCCAGTAGCCGGGCTGTGGCAGACGCAGCACGGCCCAGGGCCACCCTTCCAGCGTTGCGAGCGCGGCGGCAAGCGCCTCGATCAACGTGTGCGCCGTACGGAACGCGAGGGCATCGAGCGGTGCGGGCAGCACGACGCCCGCCAACACGGTCGGGGTCACGAACACGCTCACCCACGGAATCGCGAATGCGTTCGCCAGCGGACCGATCAGCGGGATCTGCATGAACCAGTACGCGGTGAGCGGTGCCAGCGCGAGCGTGACCGCCCACTGAACGCGCGCTCCGTCCCCGATCCGCGCGCCGAGGCGCCGCACGGCCCGACGCCAGCGTTCGCGACTGAAGGCCGCGCAGAAGCGCGCGTAGAAACCTGGTGGACGGCTCACGCCTTGCGGCTCCTCTTCCCTCTCGCGCATCGGGTCGACTTCTTCTGGCGCAAGCTCGATATCGTCGAATCGACGCACGCGCGGCCTACCGCTCGCCGCGTAGAGAATGGCCGCGACGGCGCCAAACGAGAGCCAGAATCCAGCCGCCGTCACCGCCCATGGATCGCGCAGCAGGACGAGACCGAGCGCCCATGCGAGCACATGCGCGCGCGGCATTTCGCGCGAACTCCATAGCGCCACCGCCGCAACGGCGAGCATCCACAGCGCGCGCTGCACGGGCACGTTGAATCCGGCCAGCGCGGCGTAGGCCGCCGCCGCGCAAAGCGCCCCGGCAACGGCCATTTTCTGGGCAGGCACGAGAAGCGGCGCCTCGACGCCGCGCCAGCGCAGGCGCCGCCAGAGCGCACCCATGACCCAGCCTGCCAGACCGGCGACGAAGGTCAGATGCAGCCCCGAGATCGCCACGAGGTGACTGGTGCCTGTGTTGCGCAGAAGCCGCCAGTCGGCGTCGCTGACGGCATCCTGCGCACCGGTCGCCAGCGCCACGACGATGCCGCGATGCGGCGCATCGGCGAGCACGGCATCGACCCGGGCGCGCACCGCTGCGCGCGCCCGCTCGATGCGAACGCCCATACCCTGCGCATCTGCGGCCAGCCGCCGTGCGTGCTCCGGCACGTTGACATAGCCCGTCGCGCGCACGCCGCGCGAGAGCAAGGTGGTTTCCACGTCGCGCAGACCGAAATTGCCTTCGCCGTGCGGACGCTTTAAACGCACGGTCAGACGCCAGCGAGCGCCGGGCTCAAGGCGCGGCAGCGGTGCGTCGCGTGCCACCCAACTGAGCTGTATCAGTTGGGGCAGCTTCGCCGCGCCCGACCATGCGGGCCAGGACTCCACGGCAAACAGGAAACTCGCCTTACCCGCGTCATGGGCGAGCACGCGGACGATATGTCCGGTCACGTCGATGTCGCGCGCCTGCCACGCGGCAGGCAACGCAACGGCCAGCCGCAGTTCGGCGCGCCAGGCGGCATAGCCGAAGCCCACGCAGACCGACGCCACGCAAACAGCAGCCCACGCGGCGAACTTGCGTACGTCACCCGCCGCATCGCGCAGCATCCACGCCGCGCCCAGCGCCGCCACCGCGAGCACCACCAACGCAAGCCACGCGCCCCGCCCGGGCAATGCCGCCTGACGTTGCAGCGCGATCACCCCGAGCGCAAATCCGCACCACACTGCCCGCATCTGGCCTCCCTCGTTGCCGGGCGGGATGCAAGCATCGGCCGCCACATACCGTTGCGCACGCAACGATATGCAGCAGCTTCATCGCGCAATTCATGCGAATCGCGCGCCACCCTCGAAGGAATTATGCAGACGAAAGCGCGAGCCGGGGCAGCGCCGCCGCTGCGTTGGCCGTTGTGCCAAGGGCGAGTTCTTCGGGCGTCAAGCCACGCAAGGCGGCGAGCACGGCGCCGATGCGCGGCACCTGATCCGGCGTGTTGCGCGCGCGATAGAGCCAGGACGGCGAGATGTCGGGCGCATCGGTTTCCATGACGATCGCCTCGAGCGGCAATTGCGCCGCGAGGCGCCGGATCTGCAAGGCCCGCTCGAAGGTCACGTTGCCGCCGAAGCCCAGATGCATGCCTTGCTCGATGAACGCATTGGCCTGCTGAAAACTGCCGTTGAACGCATGGGCGATGCCGCGGCGTACGTCATTGCGGCGCAGCCCCTTGAGCACCTGATCCTGCGACTTGCGCACGTGACAGATCGCCGGCAAGTCGAACTCGCGGGCAAGACGCAGTTGCGCGTCATAGAAGTGCTGCTGACGGGCGTCGTCGAGACCCGGCACGAAGTAGTCGAGACCGATCTCGCCGATGCCGACGAAGCGCGGATCGGCGAGACTCGCCTCGACCTCGGCGCGCAGCGCGTCGAGGTCCTCGTCGCGCGCTTGCGGCGTATAGAGCGGATGAATCCCGAGCGCGTAGACCGCGCCCGGCGTGCGATGCGCGAGCGCGCGCACGGTCGCGAAATTCTCGCGCGCGACGGCGGGAATCACGATGCGCGTCACGCCCGACGCGCGCGCCGCCAATGCCACCGTGTCGCGATCGGCGTCGAACTCGCTGGCATCGAGATGGCAATGCGTATCGATCCACATGGAAAATGCGCTCCCGCCGCGCTGTGACGTCGCCGGCGGCACCGGCTCGATGCGGCCCGCCGCAGGCGAGGCACATCGGAAGCCGGCGCCGTCGATTACACCGGAACGACCGGCTCCTCGTGCAACATGCCGTCGCGCAGCCGCACGATGCGGTCGCAGCGCGCCGCGAGATCCTGATCGTGCGTGACGATCACGAAGCTCGTCTGGAACTGGTCGGACAATTCGAGCATCAGGTTGAACACCGTGTCCGCCGTGCTGCCGTCGAGATTGCCGGTCGGCTCGTCCGCCAGCACGCACGCGGGCCGCGTGACCAGCGCACGTGCGACCGCCACGCGCTGGCGCTCGCCGCCCGAGAGCTCGCCGGGACGATGCCGCGCGCGATGGTCGAGACCCACGCGCGCGAGCATCTCCAGCGCCTCGCGGCGCGCGTCGTCCTGCGTCATGCGGCGGATGCGCAGCGGCATCGCCACATTGTCGAGCGCCGAGAACTCCGGCAGCAGATGGTGGAACTGATAGATGAAGCCCAGCGCGCGGTTGCGCAAGTCGTTGCGCTCGCGCTCGGAAAGCTCGGTGAACGGCTTGCCGAGCAGCTTGACGTTGCCGGTGCCCGGCTCGTCGAGCCCGCCCAGCACGTGCAAGAGCGTGCTCTTGCCCGAGCCCGACGCGCCCACGATCGCCAGCTTCTCGCCGCGCTTCACGGCGATCTCGGTGTCGTGCAGGACGTTCACCGAAAGCTGGCCCTGGCCGAACACCTTCGAAATGCCGTGCGCTTCGAGCACGTACGGATAGTCGCCCGCCGTGGCGAGGATCGATTGACGGTCATTCATAACGCAGCGCCTCCGCCGGACGAACCTTGGCCGCGCGCCAGCTGGGATAGAGCGTCGCGAGCGCGGACAGCACGAACGCAATCGAGCCGATGCGGATGACGTCGGAGGCGACGAGTTCCGAAGGCAGCTCGCTGATGAAATAAACAGACGGCGGCAGGAATTGCACGCCGAAGAGGTGCTCGATCATCGGCACGCTCCAGGGAATGCTCCACGCGATCAGGCAGCCGAGCGCGATGCCGATGGCGGTGCCCGCGAAGCCGATCGTCACGCCCTGCACGAAGAAAATCTTCATGATCGAGCCGGGCTGCGCGCCCAGCGTGCGCAGGATCGCGATATCGGCCTGCTTGTTGGTCACGGTCATCACGAGCGACGAAACCAGATTGAACGCCGCCACCGCGATGATGAGCGTGAGGATGATGAACATCATGCGCTTCTCGATCTGCACGGCCGAGAACCAGGTCTTGTTCTGCTGCGTCCAGTCGCGGATATAGAGGTCGCCCGAGAGCGTATGCACGAGCTGGCGCGCCACCGCGGGCGCGCGCTGCATGTCTTTCAGGCGCAGCCGCACGCCGGTTGGCGCGGGCAGCCGATAGAGCACCTCGGCGTCGTGGATGTTGATGAGCGCGAGCGAGCTGTCGTACTCGTAGTGCCCCGACTCAAACACGCCGGCCACCGTGAACTGCTTCAGGCGCGGCAGCATGCCCGCGGGCGTGATGCTGCCTTCGGGCGCGACGAGCGTGACCTTGTCGCCGACCGTCACGCCCAGACTCACGGCAAGATCGGCCCCGAGCACGATATTGAAGCTGCCCGGCGTGAGGTCGTTCATGCTGCCGGCCTTCATTTCCTTGTTGATGTCGGACACCTGCGGCTCTTCGGACGGCTCGACGCCGCGCAGCGCGACGCCGCTCAGGCTCTCGCCGCGCGTGAGGAGCGCCTGGGCGTCCACATAGGGCGCGGCGCCGATCACCTCGGAGTTGGTCTTGGCCTCTTTCGCGGTGAGCTGCCAGTCGGGCATCGAGCCCGTCGGCGAAAAGATCTCGATGTGCGCGAGCACGGAGAGCATGCGGTCGCGCACATCGCGCTGGAAGCCGTTCATCACCGAGAGCACGACGATCAGCGCCGCCACGCCAAGCGCGATGCCCGACATCGAAATGAGCGCGATGAACGAGATGAACCCGTTGCCGGTCGTGCGCTTGCCGGCGCGGGTATAGCGCCAGCCTATCTGCCATTCGTAGGGAAGTTTCAAGCGAATCCTTTTGTGCGTCTTCGTTGCGCGCGCCAATCGTTGCGTGTGTCGGCCTGCAAGCCCGTGCGCAAGCCCAATTACGTGCCGGAGCCAGTCGGCGATCAACCGCGAAGTTTGCCACACTAGCGGCACCTCACGGACTTTGCGCCACCGCGGCCTTGTGCCCGCGCCTGGTCCGGGTCCTTTCCCTTGGATGCGGATTCCCGGTCCGGGTGCCCGGATTGTCGCCGATAAGTCACTGATTTCTATTGGTTCCCTATGGCGCCCTTGTCCAGCTTGCGTGCGATTCCCGCGCAGCGGCGGCCCGCCGCCACCGCTCGCCGCAACGCGTTCGAGGACCTGGGCACGACGCGTGCCGCCCCCATGCGCCACCTGGGCCGAAGTACAATGCGCACCATCATGCCTGTCGACCGTCTCCATCTTCTCGTGCCGTTTGCGCTGCCGTCCGCGGCGGCGGCCTCCACCGCTCTCGCGGGCCTCGAATATCCGGCACTCTCGAAACTGGTCGCGCGCGCGAGTCTTGGCGAGCAGGTGATCGGCGAGGATTTCCAGCGCACGCTGCCGCACGAGCGCTGGGTCGCGCGCGCGTTCGGGGCGGCCGCGCCTCAGGCAGCCAGCACGCCGGGCAAGCCGGGCACGAGCGCCGCGGCCGACGACGAAGCCCCGCTCGCCCCGTGGATGCTGCTCGCCGACGGCGGCACGCCCGGCGACGCCACCTGGGCCTGCATCCAGCCCGTGCACGTACGCATCGCGCACGACCATCTGGTGCTGATCGACCCGGCTTCGCTCGAACTCGCCGACGCCGATGCCACCGCGCTCTACGCCGTCGCGAAGCCGCTCATCGAGGAGCTGGGCGTGCGCGTCGAAGCGCCCTCGCCGCAGCGCTGGTACCTGTCGAGCGAGCAGTTCGGCACGCTCGCGGGCGCGTCGCCGCTGCGCGCGAGTGGACGCAACATCGAAATCTGGCTGCCGCACGAGGCGCATTCGGGCCAGCGCTCGCGCGCCTGGATGAAGGTGCAGAACGAGGTGCAGATGGCCTGGTTCGAGCACCCCGTCAACGAAGCGCGCGAGGCGCGCGGCCTGCCTGCCGTGAACTCGATCTGGTTCCATGCCCAGGGCGCGCTGCGCCCGGTCCAGCGTGCGTTCGCACGCGTGCGCTCGGACGCGGCGGCCACGCGCGGGCTCGCGCTCGCTGCCGGCGCCGAGCTGGGCGCGGCGCCCGAGACGTTCCGCGCGCTTGCGGCATCAGCGGGCGCCTCAGCCGGCAACACCCCCAACAGCGCACCGAATGGCGCTGCCAGCCCTGAAGCGCGCGGCGCCACGCTCGTCGAGCTCGACCCGTTTTCGGCCGCCTATATCCAGCAGGACTGGAGCCGCTGGAACGCCGCGTTCGCGCAGCTCGAGCGCGACTGGTTCGCCCCCGCGCTCGCCGCGCTCCAGGCCGGCGAGCTGGCCGAGCTCGGCCTCACGCTGTGCGGCGACACCGGCTCGGTCACGCTCACGGCCACGCGCGGCGACCTGCGCAAATTCTGGCGACGCCGCGAATTCGCGTCGCTGTTCATCGAATAACGTCCAACGCGCGTTGCCGCGTTTCTTCCAGGACCCCTTCCGCATGACCCGAATCGTCACCCGCGCCTGCTCCCCCGCCGATACCGAAGCGCTGATCCGCCACGGCCTGCATCCGGTGCTCGCGCGGCTCTATGCCTCGCGCGGCGTGTGTCAGCCCGACGAGATCGAGACCGGCCTGAACCGCCTGATGCCGCCCGCCGGCATGAAGGGGCTCGACGAAGCCGCCGAGCTGCTCGCCGACGCGCTCGAAGCCGAGTGCCGCATGCTCGTGGTCGCCGACTACGACTGCGACGGCGCGACCGCCTGCGCGGTGGCCGTGCGCGGCCTGCGCATGTTCGGCGCGCAGATCGACTATCTCGTGCCGAACCGTTTCGAGTATGGCTACGGCCTCACGCCCGAGATCGTCGCGCTCGCTGCCAAGCGTAAAGGCGGTCAGCCCGACCTGCTGATCACGGTCGACAACGGCATCGCCAGCGTGGAAGGCGTCGAGGCCGCGAACGAGCTCGGCATCGAAGTGCTCGTAACCGACCACCACCTGCCCGGCGACACGCTGCCGGACGCGCGCGCCATCGTCAATCCGAACCAGCCGGGCTGCACGTTCGAGAGCAAGTGCATCGCGGGCGTGGGCGTCATGTTTTATACGCTGCTCGCGCTGCGCGCCGAGTTGCGCAAGCGCGGCTGGTTCGACGAGGCGCGCCCCGAGCCGCGTCTCGATGGCCTGCTCGATCTGGTCGCGCTCGGCACCGTCGCCGACGTCGTGAAGCTCGACTGCAACAACCGCGTGCTCGTCGCTCAAGGCCTGCAGCGCATCCGCAACGGCCGCATGCAGCCGGGCATCGCGGCCCTGTTCCGCGCCGCGGGCCGCGACGCGAAAAGCGCCTCGGGCTTCGATCTCGGCTTCGCGCTCGGGCCGCGCCTGAATGCGGCGGGCCGTCTCTCCGATATGTCGCTCGGCATCGAATGCCTGACCACGGACGACGTGGGCCGCGCGTGGGAACTCGCCCAGCAACTCGATTCGATGAACCGCGAGCGCCGCGAAATCGAGGCTGGCATGCAGCAGCAGGCGCTTGCCGATCTCGCCCTGGTCGATCCGCAGGACAACGCCACGCTCACGCTCTTCAACGAGAGCTGGCATCAGGGCGTGATCGGCATCGTCGCGGGGCGCCTCAAGGAAAAGTTCCACCGCCCCTCCTTCACGTTCGCGCCCGCCGACGACAACGGCGAGCTCGTGAAGGGCTCGGGACGCTCGATCCCCGGTTTCCATCTGCGCGACGCCATCGACCTGATTTCGAAGCGCGAGCCGGGCCTGATCCACAAATTCGGCGGCCACGCGATGGCCGCGGGCATGACCCTCGCCGCCGCCGACGTGCCGCGCTTTGCCGCCGCGTTCGAGCGCGTGGGCCGCGAATGGCTCTCCGCCGAGGCCCTCGCGCGCACCGTGGAAACCGACGGCGAGCTCGAAGATGCCTGGTTCACGCCCGATTTCGTCGAAATGCTCGATGCGGCCGTCTGGGGCCAGGGCTTTCCGGCGCCCGTGTTCTCGGGCGAATTCGAGGTGGCCTCGCAGGCGCTCGTGAAGGACAAGCACCTGAAGCTGCAACTGCTGCGCGGCCGCCAGCGCTTCAATGCGATCTGGTTCAACCACACCGAGTCGCTGCCGCAGCACACGACCGTCGCCTACCGGCTCGTGCGCGACACATGGAACGGCGTCTCGCGCGTGCAGCTCGTCGTGGAGCACGCGATGCTCTGAGCGGCACACAAAGCGCGAGCCGGGCGGCACCGCACCGTCCGCCGCGCCCTTGACGCAGGTCCAATCGGCTATAATTCAATGTTTTACACGCCGGATCACGACACAAATGGAAGCGGAACGTCTCAACGCGATCGAAGCCCTTTTGGCGGACCTGCGCATGCGCGCGGGCGAGCTACGGGGGTATCTTTGACTACGACGTAAAAGCCCGACGGCTCGTCGAAGTCAACAGCGAACTCGAAGACCCCAACGTCTGGAACGACTCGAAGCACGCCCAGGGTCTCGGCAAGGAAAAGAAGCTGCTCGAGGGCGTGGTGCACGTGCTCGACGGCATCGAAAACGACACGCGCGACACCCAGGATCTCTTCGAGATGGCGCGCGAGGAAGGCGATGAGGACACGCTCGTCTCCATCGAAGCCGACGCTCAGGAAATCGAGAAGCGCGTCGCCGACGTCGAGTTCCGCCGCATGTTCGCGAACCCGGCCGACCCGAACAACGCGTTCATCGACATCCAGGCGGGCGCGGGCGGCACCGAGGCCTGCGACTGGGCGTCGATGCTGCTGCGCCAGTACGTGCGCTACTGCGAGCGCAAGGGCTTCAAGACCGAAGTGCTCGAAGAGTCCGAAGGCGACGTGGCCGGCATCAAGAGCGCGACCATCAAGGTCGAGGGCGAATACGCCTACGGCTTCCTGCGCACCGAAACCGGCATTCACCGCCTCGTGCGCAAGTCGCCGTTCGACTCGTCGGGCGGGCGCCATACGTCGTTCTCGTCGGTGTTCGTGTATCCGGAAATCGACGACTCGTTCGAGATCGAAGTCAACCCGGCCGATCTGCGCATCGACACGTACCGCGCTTCGGGTGCGGGCGGTCAGCACATCAACAAGACCGACTCCGCCGTGCGTATCACGCACATGCCGTCGGGCATTGTCGTGCAATGCCAGAACGACCGCTCGCAGCACCGCAACCGCGCCGAAGCCATGGCGATGCTGAAGTCGCGCCTGTACGAAGCCGAGATGCGCAAGCGCCAGTCGGAGCAGGACAAGCTCGAAGCGGGCAAGTCGGACGTGGGCTGGGGCCACCAGATCCGCTCCTACGTGCTCGACAACAGCCGTATCAAGGATCTGCGCACCAACGTCGAAATCAGCAACACCAAGGCCGTGCTCGACGGCGATCTCGACGCCTTCATCAGCGCAAGCCTGAAACAGGGCGTGTAAGCCCGGGCGCCGCCCTCTGCGCCGCGCCGCGGCCCGTGAGGCATTACGCCCGGGCCGCAAACCGAAACATCCGCGCGAATCATCTGCGACAAACAAGCCGCGAATCAAAACATCCGAGCCACCATGACCGAACCGACCCAGCCGACCGCGGCCAGCGCCGCGCCCGAAGTCGACGACAACCAGATCATCGCCGAGCGCCGCGAAAAGCTGCGCGCGCTGCGTGAAGCGGGCGTCGCCTATCCGAACGACTTCCGCCCCACCCACCACGCCGCCGACCTCCAGCGCGACTACGCCGACACCGACAAGGACGCGCTCGAATCCCAATCTCTCGAAGTTTCGGTTGCCGGCCGCATGATGCTCAAGCGCGTGATGGGCAAGGCGAGCTTCGCGACGGTGCGCGACGGCTCGGGCCAGATCCAGTTCTTCATCACGCCCGCCGACGTGGGCGAGGCAACCTACGACGCGTTCAAGAAGTGGGACCTCGGCGACATCGTCGCCGCGAAGGGCGTGCTGTTTCGCACCAACAAGGGCGAGCTCTCGGTGCGCTGCACCGAACTGCGCCTGCTCTCGAAGTCGCTGCGTCCGCTGCCGGACAAGTTCCACGGCCTCTCCGACCAGGAAATGCGCTATCGCCAGCGCTACGTCGACCTGATCGTCACGCCCGAGGCGCGCGAGACCTTCGTGGCGCGCACCAAAGCGATCTCGTCGGTGCGCCGCTTCATGGCCGACGCCGGCTTCATGGAAGTCGAAACGCCGATGCTGCACCCGATCCCGGGCGGCGCGGCGGCCAAGCCCTTCGTCACGCACCACAACGCGCTCGACATGCAGATGTTCATGCGCATCGCGCCCGAGCTCTACCTGAAGCGCCTCGTCGTGGGCGGCTTCGAGCGCGTGTTCGAGATCAACCGGAATTTCCGTAACGAGGGCGTCTCGCCGCGCCACAATCCAGAATTCACGATGATGGAGTTCTACGCGGCGTACACGGACTACACGTGGCTCATGGACTTCACGGAACAGCTGATCCGCCAGGCGGCCGTCGATGCGCGCGGCAACGCCGTGCTCACGTACCAGGGCCGCGAGCTCGATCTGTCGAAGCCGTTCCATCGCCTGACGATCACGCAGGCGATCCAGAAGTACGCGCCGCAGTACACGAACGAGCAGCTCGCCGACGCCGCCTTCCTGCGCGCAGAACTCAAGAAGTTCGGCGTGGACGCGAACCAGCCCGCGTTCCTGAACGCCGGCGTGGGCTCGCTCCAGCTCGCGCTGTTTGAGGAAACCGCCGAGTCGCAGCTCTGGGAGCCGACGTTCATCATCGACTACCCGGTCGAGGTTTCGCCGCTCGCGCGCGCCTCCGACTCGACGCCGGGCATCACCGAGCGCTTCGAGCTCTTCATCACGGGCCGCGAGATCGCCAACGGCTTCTCGGAGCTCAACGATCCGGAAGACCAGGCCGCGCGCTTCAAGAAGCAGGTCGAGCAGAAAGACGCCGGCGACGAAGAAGCGATGTACTACGACGCCGACTACATCCGCGCGCTCGAGTACGGCATGCCTCCGACGGGCGGCTGCGGCATCGGCATCGACCGCCTGATCATGCTGCTCACGGACAGCGCCAGCATCCGCGACGTCATTCTCTTCCCGCATCTGCGCCGCGAAGACTGAGCATCGAAACGCCACGGCGTGCCCGTCTCGCTGGAGACGCGCGCCGAACGGGGCGCACGCGGTTCACGCCGCATGCGCCCCGTTTGTATTTCTCTGAGCGCGTCAGCCGACGTTCAGGTATTTGTAACCAGCGGTAAAAGTGTCCGCCCGCGTACCGGGCACGCCAGATGCCCTATCTCTGGAACCCGCGTGATAGCAGGCTGTACGGAGATGACACACGTTCGCTCCCTTTTTCGTCTTGCGCCCGCGCAAGCAGGGTTACAAGTTGAAACGCCCGGTTTGAGAAATCGGCTCAAACTCATCGAACGTAAACCAACTCTGCCAAGACGGAGGCTCTCATGAACAATCTCGATCCGAAACCGACCACACCGAAGCGCCGTATTCATCCGCTCGTTGCCACCGCCGCAGCCGCCGTGATCGTGGCGAGCCTCGCGGCCACGGCGGCCATTACCGGCGTCTTCCCCAAGGCCTCCAGCACTGCGGAGCAGAGCGCGCAGAGCCAGAGCGGACAGACCGCGTTGATGGCGTCGCAACCCGTGGTCGACTCGACCCGGCCCGCGACCAGCGCGCAAATCGCACAGAATGGCGCCCCGAACGCCGCACCGGGCAACGCGCCCGCGGCGGAGCCTCAGCCCGCGCCGACCGCCCAGCAACAGGCCCCGGCACCAGCCGCCCCGCCGCCGCAGTACGGCCAGCAACCGCAGCAATATGCCCAGGAAGCCCCGCCCCAGCAGGTTGCGTGCGCCTCGTGCGGCGTCGTCGAGGGTATCTCCGAGACGCCTCATGAAGGCCACGGCACCGGCATCGGCGCGGTAGGCGGCGCAGTGGCGGGCGGCGTGGTCGGCAACCAGTTCGGCAGTGGCGGCGGCCGCACGGCAATGACCGTGCTGGGCGCGCTCGGTGGCGGCCTCGCCGGCAATTCGGTGGAAAAGCACATCCGCAGCACCACGAGCTACTCGATCCGCGTGCGTATGGATAGCGGCAAGACGCGTTATTTCACCTGGCACGAAGCGCCGCCGTTCCAGCAAGGCCAGCGCGTGCGCGTCGAGCATGGTACGCTCACCGCGGCCTGAAGCCCCGTCGCTCAGGTTCGCGTTGCATGCGTAGCGGGTGCGCGGCGTTAGCCGTCAAACCCGCATGCCGCAAAAACAAAAAGGCGATTCACCCCCAGGGTGAATCGCCTTTTCTCATTGCTGCCGGCGGCCGGCTCGCGAACGTGGAATCAATATTCCGCGTCTTCGATCCAGGCCGCCTGGATGGCCTCCAGGATTTTCTCGTTCGAGCGCTCGGGATCGTCGTCGAAGCCTTCGAGCTCGGTGATCCAGCGATGCAGATCGGTGAAGCGCACGTACTGCGGGTCGATCTCCGGATGCGTATCCGTCAACGCTATTGCGATGTCCTGCGTATCGGTCCATTTCATGGCAGCGCGCTCCTCTCTCCGATGATTAGTGGTTTTCCTTGGCGTGATTGATCGAGTAACGCGGAATCTCGATCACCAGGTCGTCTTCGGCGGGCACGAGCGCCTGGCACGACAGCCGCGAAGTCGGCTCCAGACCCCACGCCTTGTCGAGCAGGTCGTCTTCGGTTTCCTCCGACGGCTCGAGCGCGCCGAATCCTTCGCGCACGATCACGTGACAGGTCGTGCACGCACAGGACTTTTCGCAAGCATGTTCGATCTCGATGCCGTGCTCGAGCAGCGCATCGCACACACTCTCACCCGGCTTGGCGTCGATGACCGCGCCCTCCGGACACAGTTCGACATGGGGCAGCACCACGATTTGAGGCATTGTGATTTCCGTATCCAATAACTTCTATCGGGCGCGCCCCGTCTGCCGACGGTGTCATCGCCCATTCTACTGAGGTCGCGCGCCTTGCCACATCGGGAAAGCACGCAGGCGTTGCATGCTTTCCCGCGCGTTGGCCGGCGCGCCTGATTTAGCCGATTTCGTCGAGCCGCTTGCCCGCGAGCGCGCGCTTGATGCCCTTGTCCATGCGGCGGGCGGCAAACTCGTCGGTGCCTTCGGCAAGCGACTTGGTCGCCGCTTCAATCGCATCGGTGTCTTCGCCCTGCACGACTTGCGCGAGCGCGGCGATCAGTGCGTCGAGTTGCGCGCGCTCGGCATCGTCGAGCAACTCGCCATCGGCGGCCAGCGCCGATTGCGTCGCCTCGATCACGCGCTGCGCCTCCACCTGCGCCTCGCGCAGCGCGCGCGCGCGCATGTCGACGTCGGCGGTCTTGAAGCTGTCTTCGAGCATTTTGGCGATGTCGTCGTCGGCGAGACCGTAGGACGGCTTCACCACCACCGACGCCTCCACGCCCGAAAGCTGCTCGCGCGCGAACACGGAGAGCAGGCCGTCCGCATCCACCTGGTAAGTCACGCGGATGCGCGCCGCGCCCGCCGCCATCGGCGGAATGCCGCGCAGCTCGAAGCGCGCGAGCGAGCGGCAGTCGGCCACGAGCTCGCGCTCGCCCTGCACCACGTGGATCGCCATCGCCGTCTGGCCGTCCTTGAAGGTCGTGAAGTCCTGCGCACGCGCGACCGGAATGGTCGAGTTGCGCGGGATGATCTTCTCGACGAGGCCGCCCATCGTCTCCACGCCGAGTGACAGCGGGATTACGTCGAGCAGCAGCCAATCATCCTCGCCGCCGCGATTGCCGGCGAGCAGGTCGGCCTGGATCGCCGCGCCGAGCGCGACGACCTGATCCGGGTCCAGATTCGTGAGCGGCGGCTGGCCGAAGAACTGCTCGACCGCGCGGCGGATCACGGGCATGCGCGTCGCGCCGCCCACCAGCACCACGCCCTTCACGTCCTTCGCGGTCACCCTCGCGTCGCGCAGCGCCTTCTTCGTGGGCGTGAGCGTGCGCTGCACGAGCGCCTGCGTGAGCGCCTCGAAGCGCGGCTCGTCGATCGTCAGCGCGATCGGCGTGCCGTTCGAGAGCGTGACTTCGATGCGCGCTTCGGGCGCCGACGAGAGCGCTTCCTTCGCGTCGCGCACGCGGTCGAGCAGGAGGCGCACGTCTTCGGGCGCGAGCGTGGCGCGCTCGATGGCGGCCTGCTCCAGCACCCAGGCAAACAGCGCGTGATCGAAGTCGTCGCCGCCGAGCGCGGAATCGCCGCCCGCCGCGAGCACTTCGAATACGCCCTTGGTGAGCTTGAGGATCGACAGGTCGAAGGTGCCGCCGCCAAGGTCGTAGACCGCGTAGAGCCCTTCGGCGCCGTTGTCGAGACCGTAGGCGATGGCCGCCGCGGTCGGCTCGTTCAAGAGGCGCAGCACGTTCAGGCCGGCAAGGCGCGCGGCGTCCTTGGTCGCCTGGCGCTGCGCTTCGTCAAAGTAGGCCGGCACCGTGATGACCGCGCCGACGAGATCGTCGCCGAGCGTGTCTTCGGCGCGCTGGCGCAGCGTGGCCAGGATTTCCGCCGAGACCTCGACCGGGCTCTTCACGCCGTCGATGGTCTGGATCTGCACCATGCCCGGCGCGTCGACGAATTCGTAGGGCGCGTTCGCCGCGCCTTCGACTTCAGCCTTGCCGCGGCCCATGAAGCGCTTGACCGAGACGATCGTGTTGCGCGGGTCGGTGGCCGCGTCGGCCTTGGCCGTGCGGCCGATGCGGCGGCCGCCGTTCGCGAGATAGCGCACGACCGAAGGCAGCAGCACGTGGCCGTCCGCGTCGGGCAGCACATCGGGCACGCCGCTGCGCACCGCGGCGACCAGCGAGTTCGTCGTGCCGAGGTCGATGCCGACGGCGAGCCGCCGCTGATGCGGCGCCGGCGCCATGCCGGGTTCGGAAATTTGCAGTAGTGCCATCTGTGTGATCTGAGTGATCTGTTAGGGGCCGCCTCGCATCGTCGACCGGTCGGTCTCTACGATGAATCGGCGGCCCTGTCCTGTGTCCGTGTTCTGCGCTCTTTCTGCCCGCGCACCCAACTGAGCCGGGGCCCTAGCCTTCCAGCCGCTCGATCTGTGAATCGACTTCTCCCGCCACGCGCTCGACGAACATCAGCTGGCGCACGGCTTCCGCCGCCGGCTGGTTCGAGCCGCTGTCGAGCAAGGCGCCCAGCTTCGAAAGGCGCACGCGCTCGTCGTCGCGCAGCTCGGCCGCGAGCGCATCGAGCGCATCGACGTTCTTCGCGCCCACCGCGTCCTCGATCGCCTCGCGCCACTCCATCTGCTGCATCAGGAACGCGGGCTCCATCGCCGTGTTGTTCTCCGCGCCAACGTCGATGCCGCGCAAATGCAGCAGATACGTCGCGCGCTTGAGCGGGTCGCGCAGCGTCTGGTACGCCTCGTTCGCGCGCGTGGCCCATTGCATCGCCACGCGCTTTTGCGCCTCGCCGGCTGCGGCGAAGCGGTCGGGATGCACCTGCGCCTGCACGGCGCGATAGGCGTGGTCGAGCGCGTCGGCGTCGAGCGCGAATTGCTCGGGCAAGCCGAACAACACGAAATGGCTATCGGAGAGCGAAGAAAGCGAGGCCATCGGAGTGAGCGTTTCTGGTGGGACGGTTGTGAAGATCCGGCGATCCGGGAATGCGGCGACCCGCGATCCGGCGCGCCGCATCAAAAAATCAAAAAGGCGGCACAGGCCGCCTTTTCACCGCAACGCGCGGGCTCAAACGCGGAAGGACTCGCCGCAGCCGCACTCGTCCTTCACGTTCGGGTTGTTGAACTTGAAGCCCTCGTTCAGGCCTTCGCGCACGAAGTCGAGCTCGGTGCCGTCGATATAGGAAAGGCTCTTCGGGTCCACGATGACCTTCACACCGTGGCTCTCGAACACGTTGTCCTCGGGCGCGAGCTCGTCGACATATTCGAGCTTGTAGGCGAGACCCGAGCAGCCCGTCGTACGCACGCCGAGGCGCAAGCCCACGCCCTTGCCGCGACGGACCAGGTACTTCTGCACGTGCTGTGCCGCTTTCTCTGTCAACGTGATTGCCATAACCTTTTCACCGCTTTCCGCGCCGCCCGCGTCAGGCTTGCGCCTGCCGGACCCCACGCGGCGCAGGCTCGCCTGCGTCCAAAATCGTTCATCCCGCAGCGGCGCGCCCGAGGGCTTGCCGCCGCCCCGCCCGCTGGCGCACTGCGCGCCATCACTGCGGGCCTTCACGCAGACCTTAAGCCGCGTCTGCCTTGGCTTGCGTCGTGTGACGCTGACGATAGTCGGCGACCGCTGCCTTGATCGCGTCTTCCGCGAGAATCGAGCAGTGGATCTTCACCGGCGGCAGCGCCAGTTCTTCGGCGATCTGCGTGTTCTTGATGTCGAGCGCCTGATCGAGCGTCTTGCCCTTCACCCACTCGGTCACGAGCGAGCTCGAAGCAATGGCCGAACCGCAGCCGTAGGTCTTGAACTTCGCGTCTTCGATCACGCCGTCCGCGCCCACGCGGATCTGCAGCTTCATGACGTCGCCGCAAGCGGGCGCGCCAACCATGCCGGTGCCGACCGCATCGTCGTCCTTCGCGAACGAGCCGACGTTGCGCGGGTTTTCGTAGTGGTCCAGAACCTTGTCGCTATATGCCATGATCAAACTCCTTCAATTCGTTGGCCGCGCTGCAGGATCAATGCGCTGCGGCCGGGTCGAGATTCGCTGCTGACTTGCGGTATGCCTTGCTGCGCGGTTAGTGCGCCGCCCACTGGATGGTCGACAGGTCGATGCCGTCCTGGTGCATTTCCCACAGCGGCGAGAGCTCGCGCAGCTTGGCGATCTTCGTCTGCAGCAGGTTGATCACGTAGTCGACGTCCTGTTCGGTCGTGAAGCGGCCCACCGTGAAGCGGATCGAGCTATGCGCCAGCTCGTCGTTGCGGCCGAGCGCGCGCAGCACGTACGACGGCTCGAGCGAGGCCGACGTGCACGCCGAGCCCGACGACACCGCCACGTCCTTGACCGCCATGATCAGCGACTCGCCTTCGACGAAGTTGAAGCTGATGTTCAGGTTGTGCGGGACACGCTTTTCCATGTCGCCGTTCACGTAGGTTTCTTCGATCTGCTTCAGGCCGTTCAGGAGCCGGTCGCGCAGCATGCGCACGCGCTCGTTTTCCGTGGCCATCTCTTCACGCGCGATGCGGAACGCCTCGCCCATGCCGACGATCTGGTGCGTGGCCAGCGTGCCCGAGCGCATGCCGCGCTCGTGACCGCCGCCGTGCATCTGCGCTTCGATGCGCACGCGCGGCTTGCGGCGCACGTACAGCGCGCCGATGCCCTTCGGGCCGTAGGTCTTGTGCGCCGAGAACGACATCAGGTCGACCTTGAGCTTTTGCAGGTCGATGGGCGCCTTGCCCGTCGATTGCGCAGCGTCGACGTGGAAAATGATGCCCTTCTCGCGGCAGATTTCGCCGATCGTCTCGATGTCCTGGATCACGCCGATCTCGTTGTTCACGTGCATCACGGAAACGAGGATCGTGTCGGGGCGGATCGCCGCCTTGAAGTCGTCCAGATCGATCAGGCCGTCGTCCTTCACGTTCAGGTACGTGACTTCATAGCCTTCGCGCTCGAGCTCGCGGCAGGTGTCGAGCACGGCCTTGTGCTCGGTCTTCACCGTGATGATGTGCTTGCCTTTGCTCTTGTAGAAGTGCGCGGCGCCCTTGATCGCGAGGTTGTCCGATTCGGTCGCACCGGAGGTCCAGATGATTTCGCGCGGGTCGGCGTTGACGAGCGCGGCGACGTTCTCGCGCGCTTCCTCGACGGCACGCTCCGCGTCCCAGCCATAGGCGTGGCTGCGCGACGCCGGATTGCCGAACTGCTCGCGCAGATACGGAATCATCTTGTCCACCACGCGCGGGTCGACCGGCGTCGTCGCGCTGTAGTCCATGTAGATGGGCAGGTGGGGAATGTCGTTATTCATCTATCGCTCCGGGGATGCTGTCTGCTGCTCTATGTATTGTGCTGGCCGTGATCGGGATTCCGAATCGGGTTCGGATCAGGAGCCGGCCATGTTGAATATGGAATTCGGCCCGAGCGGTACGGTGCGCACTGGCTCCATCGCCTGCGCCTCGGCGCGGCGGTCGCGCAGGACGGTGGGCGCGGCGCCTTCGCGGGCGCGCTGCTTGTCCACCAGATCCTTGAGGGACACCGAATCGAGGTACTCGACCATCTTCTGGTTCAGCGTCGACCAGAGTTCGTGCGTCATGCAATGGCCGTCGTGCTGCTTGGTGCCTTCGCAGGCGCCCTTGCCGCCGCACTGGGTGGCGTCGAGCGGCTCGTCCACGGCGATGATGATGTCCGCAACGGTGACGTCCTCCGCGCGGCGCGCGAGGTTGTAGCCGCCGCCCGGCCCACGGACCGATTCGACGATTTCATGACGGCGCAGCTTGCCGAACAACTGTTCCAGGTACGACAGCGAGATATGCTGGCGCTGGCTGATACCCGCAAGCGTCACCGGGCCCTGCTCCTGGCGCAGGGCCAGGTCGATCATCGCCGTAACGGCGAAACGGCCTTTAGTGGTGAGTCTCATGATGTAGGGGAACCGCAATTCTCGACAATTTTCGTCAAGTATAAATACATGACTAGTTTAGTCAAGTATCCGCGCCGCCATTCGGGTTATTAGGCGCATGACGAAAAGGGAAAACGGCGCAAAACGTGCATGCGGATGCGCCGCGGCGTTCATCTCAGTCCACCAGCTGGGGGCGCAGCGTGGACAGCAGGCCCGAGCAGGCCGCTTCGCACTGGTCCAGCACCGCCTCGAAGCCCGCGTCGCCGCCAAAATAGGGGTCGGTGACCACGCGGTCCTGCAAATGCGGCGCGAATTCCATCAGCAGACGAATCTTGTTGCGCCCGGCCGACGGCGCCACCTGCTCGAGCGCCGTCACGTTGGCGTCGTCCATCGCGACGATCAGATCGAAGGTGCCGAAGTCTTCCACCGCGATCTGGCGCGCGCGCAGCGGCGCCAGATTGTAGCCGCGCTTCGCGGCGGCGCGCTGGGCGCGTTCGTCGGGCGCCTCGCCGATATGCCAGTCGCCAGTGCCCGCCGAATCGACCGACACGTGCGTGCTCAAGCCCGCCTCGTCGACGAGACGCCGCATCACGGCTTCAGCCGCGGGCGAGCGGCAGATGTTGCCGAGGCAAACGAAGCAGACGGAAACCTTTTTCATCGTTTCGGGTTGGGGGCAGGTGATGGCGTCGACGGGCTTTCGCGGCGCGAGCAAACCGCCAATTATACAAAGGGCGGTGAATCCTCGCTGGGCTCGCTGAGCCCGTCCCGCGCTGCCGGCCGTGCGCCTTAGATCGCGCTTGCCTGCGGCAGCGGCGCCCCGCTGCGCAGTGCCTTGACCGGCGCTTTCGCGTCGCTGGCATCGCCGACAAGCCCGTACGACACGGCGCGCGCCAGTTCGGCGCTCACCTGGTTGGCGGCGAGCGGCAACTGCTGCTCGGCGGTGTGCCACGCATGAATCCATGCGATTGCCGCGAGCGGCACGATCAGCGCCAGCGGCCAATACACCACTATTTTCTTTCTCATGATGCGACTCTCTCTCGACTGTGGGGCGATGTGCCAAGACGCACTATCGCCAGTCGAAATGATATAGATGATCGCAATCAGGAAAAACCCGGCAAAGCCGAACACACTGTTGTCGCAGATTAAACAGTGGGCCGACTACCGTTGACGGAACCGTCCCGTTACGCGTTACGCGTGCGCCCCGTCGCGTCCAGATGCGTATGGCGGGCGGCGTACAGTTCGCGGAACGTGCGTCCGACCGGAGCCGGCATGTCGCGCCCGTCGGTCCAGCCGCGCGCGAACGGCAGCTTGCGAATGAGCTGCGACTGGCCGCCCATGCGCTCCAGCGCGCGCACGCCGAGCTTCGTGAGCAGCGCATAGGCGGCAGGATGCAACGCGAACCAGCCCCACACCGCCAGCGCTGCGCGTTCGCGCCATGGGCGCAAGCGCCGCTCGGTCTGCTTCTCGCGCAGCTTGCGCAACAGGTCCGAAAGCGGAATGCCCACCGGGCAGACGCTATTGCACTCGCCGCAGAGCGTGGCGGCCTGCGGCAGATCGAGCGCCTTGTCGATGCCGACGTAGCTCGGCGTGAGCACGGACCCCATCGGCCCCGGATAGACCCATCCGTACGCATGGCCGCCCACCTTCTGATAGACGGGGCAATGGTTCATGCACGCGCCACAACGGATACAGCGCAGCATCTCCTGGAACTCGCCGCCGATCAGCCCGGTGCGTCCGCCGTCGACGAGCACGACATACATATGCTCGGGTCCGTCCTGATCTTGCGCGCCGCGCGGCCCCGTGAGGACGGAAAAATAGTTCGAAGTGGCCTGCCCGGTCGCCGAGCGCGGCAGCAGGCGCATCGCAGTAGCGAGGTCTTCGAGTGTCGGCAAGACCTTTTCGATGCCGGTGACGGCCACATGCACGCGCGGCATGACCGTGCACATGCCCTCGTTGCCCTCGTTCGTCACGAGCACGACTGAGCCCGTCTCCGCAACGAGGAAATTGCCGCCCGTCACGCCCATGTCCGCCGAAAGGAAATGAGGCCGCAACACCTCGCGCGCCTCACGCGTCATGTCGGGGATTTCCGTCAGGCGCGGCTTGTGGTGCGTCTTCGCGAACAGATCGGCGATCTCGTCCTTGTCCTTGTGGACGACGGGCGCAATGATGTGGCTCGGCGGCTCGTTGTTGTTGATCTGGAGAATGTATTCGCCGAGGTCCGTCTCGATGGATTGCACGCCCATCCCCGCGAGCACCGTATTGAGCTGCATCTCCTCCGAAACCATCGACTTCGTCTTGATGACCTTGCGCACCTCATGCTTGCGGGCGATCTCGGCGACGAGCTTCGCCGCGTCGCGCGACGTCTCGGCGAACAGGACCGTCACGCCGCGCCGCGTTGCCTCGGCTTCGAACTGCTCGATCCAGACATCGAGATTGTCCAGCGCGCGATTGCGGCGCTCCTTGAGCGCGGCGCGCGTGGCCGGAAAGTCGATCGCCGTGATCGCCTCCGCGCGCGCGGAGACAAACTTGGTCGAGAGCTTCTTGAGGTTTTGCTGGAGGCGCTGATCGGCCAGTTTCTGGCCGGCGCGTGCCTTGAATTGCATCGATTGAACTTGCATGGCGTGAAATCGGGGCGTTTTAGTGGGCGGTCGGAGTCAGGCGAATAGCAGTGGCGTCATGAGCCTGGGCGCCTCCTCCGGCGAATGAAACGGGCAACGCAAGGCGAGAAGCACCCGACGACTGGCGAGAACTAGCGAGCAGCGCCTCAAACGTCGCCGGCCAGCACCTGCGCGATATGCAGCACGCGAGTGCTGGAGTCGCCGGTGCGCCGCAAGCGCCCTTCGATGTTCAGCATGCAGCCAAGGTCGCCGAGCACCACGGCCCCCGCCCCGCTCGCCTGCACGTTCATGCATTTTTCGTCGGCGATCGCCGTGGAGATCGCGCCGTACTTCACCGCAAACGTGCCGCCGAAGCCGCAGCAGTGCTCGCAGTCCTTCATCTCCTGCACCGCCACGCCGCGCTGTGCGAGCAGCGCACGCGGTTGCGCCTTCACGCCGAGTTCGCGAAGTCCCGAGCACGAATCGTGATAAGTGACCGGCCCGCGGAATTCGCCCTCGGGCAGCGTGACCTTGGCGACATTCACGAGGAAGTCCGTCAATTCATAGACGCGCTCGCGCAGCTTGCCATAGCGCGCCATCAGCTCCGGATCGTCGCGAAAGAGATCGCCGTAGTGCACGCGGATCATGCCGCCACACGAGCCCGACGGAATCACCACGTAGTCGTATTGCTCGAATTCGCGCAGCGTCTTTTCCGCCAGATCGCGCGCGAGCGCCCGCTCGCCCGAGTTGTAGGCCGGTTGCCCGCAACAGGTCTGCGCGGGCGGCACGTCCACCTCATAGCCGGCCTCCTCGAGCAGCTTGAGCGCCGAAAAACCGATTTCGGGACGCATTGTGTCGATGAGGCAAGTGACGAACAAACCGACTCGCATGGGAACTCCTCGTGAAAACCGTCCCCGATTATCCGACGTTTCGCCGTCACCACCAACGCCGGGCTGCCCCAGGATGAACCGCCCGACACGCTCGACAGCCAGGTGAGCGCCACCGCCATGCGACGGCGCCATTCCGCCGGCCGCTGTGTTTTTTCACCATACGAGATACAATGGCCGCCTCCGCGTCGCGTTTCCTATACGCGTCAAACGAATCTGCACCCGGAATTTGCCCCATGACCGACACCAATCCGGATCCGAAGACCTCGATTCAGGTGATCGAGCGCATGATGCGCCTCCTCGACGCCCTCGCCGCGCACACCGACCCGGTCAGCCTGAAGGATCTCGCGCAACGCACCGAACTGCACCCGTCCACCGCTCACCGTATTCTCAACGACATGGTGAGCTGCCGGCTCGTCGACCGCTCGGACCCCGGCACATACCGGCTCGGCATGCGGCTGCTGGAGCTCGGCAATCTCGTGAAGGCGCGTCTTTCGGTACGCGACGCCGCGCTCACGCCCATGCGCGAGCTGCATCGCCTCACGGGACAAACGGTGAACCTCTCCGTGCGCCAGGGCGACGAAATCGTCTATATCGAGCGTGCCTACTCGGAGCGTTCGGGCATGCAGGTGGTGCGAGCAATCGGCGGTCGTGCGCCGCTGCATCTCACCTCGGTCGGCAAGCTCTTTCTGGCCGCCGACGAAGCGAACCGCGTACGCGCCTACGCCACGCGCACGGGCCTGTCGGGCCACACGCGCAACAGCATCACCGACCTTGGCCGGCTGGAGCGCGAACTCGCGCACGTGCGCCAGCAGTCCTGCGCACGCGACAACGAAGAGCTGGAACTGGGCGTGCGCTGCATTGCGGCGGGCATCTATGACGACACCGGCAAGCTCGTCGCCGGACTTTCGCTCTCCGCACCCGCGGACCGCCTCCAGGACTCGTGGCTGGGACAACTGAGCAAGACGGCGCTCACGATTTCCGAGTCGCTCGGCTATCACCCGGAGCCGGTCGAAGGCCACGTGCAAACGGCCTGAAGCCAGAGCTTGCGAGAGCCCCGCGAACCCATTTCGCGCCCAAGCTGCAACTCCGGAAGCGCCGGCAGGTCCGGCGCTTTTTTCATGCGCCCTATTCGACGAGCTCGGCAAGCTGGCGCTTGACGCTTGTGTCGATTTCCCGCGCCTCTTTCACCAGATTGACCTGCTTCGCGGTACACGCGGTCTCCAGCAGCGCGACATCGATGCTGTAGCCCTGGCGGCCGCTCAACCACGCCAGGATGTCGCCGAGATGCCAGAGCGACGGATTGCCTTCGTGCACGGGCTGCGGAAAATCGGCCACGTGCGCGAGCATCAACTTGCGCATGTTCTGACGCGACATGCCTGTCATATCGGCCACGTCGGTCAAGCCGACGAGATCCGGCGTGGCCTCCACGAGGCGCGCCGACGGCACCGCCTGCTTCACGTCCTGCAACGCCGAGTAGATGGCCGACCATGCGCTCTCGCTGTCGCGCGCGAACGCCAGTGCGATGCGGCCGGGCTGTCCCACGCCGATCGTGGCGTCGTCGCAGCCCGCTTGCGCCAGCCGCTCCACGAGATCCTCGTGGTCGCAATCTTCCGGCGCGAGCTGATACTTGAGCGTGAATACGTAGTTCATGTGTTACTCCTGCTGTTTGTGGCACCCGGCGGCGCCTTCGTGCGCGGCGCCGTGCAGTTGTCGACCACGCGCTTCAACAAACGCGCATGGTTGCCGGCGTTTCGCGGCGTACTCCAGATGCTCGTAACGCAAAATTCCCCGCAACGGCAATCTGCCTGGTTATACGGGCAGTACATCCTGCCCCACGCGTGACCATTGCCTTTACCTGGCTGAACTAACCAGCCGTTGGCTTCGGCATAAGCCAGCGCAGCTTCAACCTCTTTCTTGGGATGCGATCGTCTCATCGGCAAACTCAGTGTATGGGCCGCCATTGAAGTTGTCAATTGACAACCAACAAACTCGTGGCAGCCAAATCGCGCCATCCGGCCGGGCGGCGCGTCTCCAACCCCTGAAATTCTGCTGACGAAACCGGGAGCCCAATAGCTGGCCTCATGGCGTAGGAAGCGCTTGGGTCAGCCTGGAAAGCAAAAGCCCCGCAATTGCGGGGCTTTTGTTGGACATCTATACCGGCGCGAAGCCGGAAGCGACAAAGGAGCCAGATAGGCCTGATCAGGTACCCGAACCGCCTGCATCCGCGCTCGTGATGCGCGGCTGCTGGTCGGCGCCGCCGTTGTCGAGCCACGTGCGCACGCGCGACGCATCGGCGAAGCGCGAATACTTGCCGCTCGAATCGAGCAGCACCATGATGACCGGCCGGTTATGAACCGTCGTCTGCATCACGAGACACTCGCCTGCTTCGTTGATGAAGCCGGTCTTCTGAAGACCGATGTCCCACGACGGATTGCGGATGAGCGCGTTCGTGCTGTTGTAGGCGAGATTGCGCTTGCCCGTGAACACGTCATAGCTACGATCGGTCGAGAACTGGCGGATGAGCGGGTACTGGTAGGCCGCGTTCACCATCTTGACGAGGTCGCGCGCAGTTGAGACGTTGTGGCTCGACAGACCCGTCGAATTCTCGAAGTGCGTATCGGTCATGCCAAGCTGCTTCGCCTTCGCGTTCATGGCGGCGATAAACGCAGGGCGGCCGCCCGGGTAGTAACGCGAAAGCGCCGCCGCCGCTCGGTTTTCCGACGCCATCAGCGCGATATGCAGCATGTCTTCACGCGAGAGCACCGAGCCCACCGAGAGGCGCGAGCCGGTGTTCTTCTCGTAGTCCCGGTCTTCGTCGGTGACTTCGATCTGGTCGGTGAGCGACGCCTTCGAATCGAGCACGACCATTGCGGTCATGAGCTTCGAGATCGAGGCGATCGGCACGACGGCGCGCGAATTCTTGTCGAAGAGCGGCTCCAGCGTGTTCTGGTCCACCACATAGGCCACGCCCGAGCGCAGCATCAGCGAATCAGGCGTTTCATGCAGGCCGAACGCCTGGCCCACGGTCGGCTGACGCGGCTCGAACGCCACGCGGCGCACCGCCGTGCGATGGCGGCCGTTCATCGTGTAGCTGACCCGGCGCTTCTTTGCCGCCGGACGCGCATCGTCGTCCTTCGCGGCGACGGTGCGCGCCGCACCCGCCTTTTTGGCGACCTTCGCTGGCGCCTGCGCGCCGGGCTCGGCCTTCCTGGTAGTCTTTTTGGCCTTGGCCGTCTTGGCTGCGGCGGTGTTCTGCGACGCAGCAAAAGCGTCCTCGGGCACTACGAGCGTCGCACTGATGACCACGGAGACAGCTACCGACAGGGCGGTACTGACAACCGATGAGGGCACCAGCTTGAACGACAGGAGCTTGTCGGATTTCATTGGTGTTCTGGATGAAGCGGCGGGATCGTTCGCCAAGTGTAGTAAAACCACGAAAAATTCGCAAATTGAAGCACTTATGGCTACTCGTTAAACCGAAGTCTGGTTTTCAATTGAGCTGACCAATGCACTTCGCACATTCGATGGAGCGAGACAATCGCCCGGACGGCCCCACCTGCTGCGCCTGACACCGGCAACGTTGGCTGTTGCCTATACATTGACGGCGCGCGCCATGCAGAACTTGATGTGGGAGTAATACCGAGGACGATTCTCTGACACCGGTGCCGCCGAACCACGCGACGCGCATTCGACAGCAATGGATCTTTAACGTTCCAGGAAGAAATCTGGTGGACGCGCCAAGTGCAACTAAGTGCAATCCCGCACCGGCCTTCAACGAATCAGACGACGCACGCCACGTCCGGCGCGCGTCGTCAGACTCAATCTTGCCAGATCGCGGGCGCATATGCTTGACCTTGTCAAAGCCGCGCCAGGCGTAGGTTGCAGACGCTATGCCGCACCTCAGCGAGACCGCTGGGCACAGCCTCATGCCGAACGCATAAGCAGTTGTTTAACAATACTTTAATGTAATTGTGCGTCGCACCAAAAGTTCTTGACTTTCGTCTCCAGCGACCTAAAATCCAAATCAATGTTGCGACGCACCAAAGCGTCGGACAGATTCTCCAGTGTCTTGCCACTTACTTCAGGCGGCCCGCGAACGAGGCCGCCAAATATCCAGGAGCGTAAACATGAGTCTGCTGACCCCTGAGCAATTCGCCGCTGCCCAGAAAGCCAACCTCGAAACGCTGTTCGGTCTCACCGGCAAGGCATTCGAAGGCGTGGAAAAGCTCGTCGAATTGAATCTTCAGGCCGTTCGCTCGAATCTGGCGGAATCGCAGGAACACGCGCAGCGCGCGCTGTCGGCCAAGGACGCACAAGAGTTCTTCGCCCTGCAATCGAGCTTCGCTCAACCGCTCACCGAAAAGCTGCTCTCGTACGGCCGCCACGTCTATGAAATCGCCTCAGCTACGCAAGCCGAGTTCGCGAAGGTCGCCGAAGCGCACTACGAAGAACAGAACCTCAAGGTCCAGTCGCTCGTCGACAACGTCGCCAAGAACGCGCCGGCCGGTTCGGAAACCGCTGTCGCCGTGATCAAGTCGGCCATCAACGCCGCGAACACGACCTACGAAACGGTCCACAAGGCCACCAAGCAAGCCGTCGAAATGGCCGAAAGCAACTTCAACGCCGCCACTGCCGCGGCCAGCAAGGCTGCTGCGCAAGCTTCACGCTCGGCTGCCACCGCTACCGCCAAGAAGCCGGCCTAAGCGTCATAGCTCGACCTGGGCGCGCCGAAAATCGCGCCCGGCGCCGGACCTGACGCTCCGGTCCGGCTGTCGCTTGCCCGGTCGCTGGAGGCCGGGAATTTTTTCGCTCCAGCGCCTCTCGCAGTCAATCAGAGTCAGAGCGACCCTCACGGGCCATACGGCTCCAATAGAAACGGCGCACTCCTCGCGGAGTGCGCCGTTTTTTCATGCGCGCGGCAAACTTACTTCTTCTTTTGCGGCGGCAGGTCCGTACAGACGCCTTCGTACAGCTCGGCGGCCATGCCCACCGATTCGCCCAGCGTCGGGTGCGGGTGAATCGTCTTGCCGATGTCGGTCGCGTCCGCGCCCATTTCCACGGCGAGGCAGACTTCGCTGATGAGGTCGCCCGCATTCAGACCGACGATGCCGCCGCCGATCACGCGATGCGTCTCTTCGTCGAAGATCAGCTTGGTGAAGCCCTCGTCGCGGCCATTGGCTATCGCGCGGCCCGAAGCGGCCCACGGGAACACCGCCTTGCCGTACTTGATGCCTTCGGCCTTGCACTGGTCCTCGGTCTTGCCGGCCCACGCCACTTCCGGATCGGTGTAGGCCACCGACGGAATCTGCAGCGCGTCGAAGTACGCCTTCTCGCCGTGCGCGGCTTCCGCCGCCACGTGGCCCTCATGCACGGCCTTGTGCGCGAGCATCGGCTGGCCGACCACGTCGCCGATCGCGAAGATGTGCGGCACGTTGGTGCGCAGCTGCTTGTCGACTTCGATGAAGCCGCGATCCGTCACCGCCACGCCGGCCTTGTCCGCGCCGATCTTCTTGCCGTTGGGCGAGCGGCCCACGGCGACCAGCACGAGGTCGTAGCGCTGCGCTTCGGCCGGCGCCTTTTCGCCTTCGAACGTGACGTAGATACCGTCGTCCTTCGCCTCGGCCTTCGTCGTTTTGGTCTTGAGCATGACGTTCGCGAAGCGCTTCGCGTTGTACTTCTCCCAGACCTTCACGAGATCGCGGTCCGCGCCGGCCATCAGACCGTCGAGCATTTCGACGACGTCGATCTGCGCGCCGAGCGTCGCGTAGACGGTGGCCATTTCCAGGCCGATGATGCCGCCGCCGATCACGAGCATCTTCTGCGGGATCTGGCGCAGTTCGAGCGCGCCGGTCGAGTCGACCACGCGCGGATCTTCGGGCATGAACGGCAGCTTCACGGCCTGCGAGCCCGCGGCGATGATCGCCTGCTTGAACTTCACGACCTTCTTGCCGCCCTCGCCCGCCACTTCCATATGGTACGGATCGAGGAACGTGCCCACGCCGGTCACGACTTCGACCTTGCGCGCCTTCGCCATGCCGGCGAGGCCGCCCGTGAGCTTCTTGACCACGCCCGACTTGAAGTCGCGCAGTTTGTCGAGATCGATCTGCGGCTTGCCGAACGAGATGCCGTGCGAGCCGAGCGCTTCGGCTTCGTCGATCACGAGTGCCGTGTGCAGCAGCGCCTTCGACGGAATGCAGCCGACGTTAAGGCACACGCCGCCGAGCGTCGAATAGCGCTCGACCAGCACGGTCTTCATGCCGAGGTCGGCCGAGCGGAACGCCGCCGAATAGCCGCCGGGGCCCGCGCCGAGCACGAGCATGTCGCATTCGACGTCGGCGCTACCGCTGAAGCTGCCCGCTTGCGGCGCGGGTGCTGCAGCCTTCGGAGCCTCAGCGGCCTTCGGTGCTTCCGCAGCCTTGGGCGCTTCAGCCTTCGGAGCCGGCGCAGCCGCGCCTTCGGACGCTTCGACCAGCGCGATCACCGTGCCTTGCGACGCCTTGTCGCCCGCCTTGATCTTCACTTCCTTGACGGTGCCCGCGACATCGCTGGGCACTTCCATCGTGGCCTTGTCCGACTCGAGCGAGAGCAGCGTCTGCTCTTTCTCGATCACGTCGCCGGCCTTGATGTTGACTTCGATGACGTCGATGTCCTTGAAGTCGCCGATATCCGGCACTTTCACTTCGACGAGACTCATGGTGTCCCCTGTTGGAACGACCGGCCGCGCCCGCCGCGGCGCGCACGGAGAAAACGTGCGGCGCGGCGGCGGCGGCCGGTCGAGGTAGCGGTTTTACAGAATCACGCGGCGGAAATCGCCGAGGATCGAAGCGAGGTAGGCGTTAAAGCGCGCGGCAGCCGCACCGTCGATCACGCGGTGGTCGTACGAGAGCGACAGCGGCAGCGTGAGGCGCGGCACGAACTGCTTGCCGTCCCACACCGGCTTCATCGCGCTCTTCGACAGGCCGAGGATCGCCACTTCAGGCGCGTTGATGATCGGCGTGAAATGCGTGCCGCCGATGCCGCCGAGCGACGAGATCGAGAAGCAGCCGCCTTGCATCTGGTCGGGCTTGAGCTTGCCGTCGCGCGCGAGCTTCGAGAGCTCGGCCATTTCCTTCGCGATGTCGACGAGACCCTTCTTGTCGGCGTCGCGGATCACCGGAACGACAAGGCCGTTCGGCGTATCGGCCGCAAAACCGATGTGGTAGTACTGCTTGAAGACGAGATTGTCGCCGTCGAGGCTCGCGTTGAACGCCGGGAACTTCTTGAGCGCGGCGACGCAGGCCTTGATGACGAACGCGAGCATCGTGAACTTCACGCCCGCCTTCTCGTTTTCCTTGTTCAGTTGCACGCGCAGCGCTTCGAGGTCGGTGATGTCCGCTTCGTCGTTGTTCGTGACGTGCGGGATCATGACCCAGTTGCGGTGCAGGTTCGCGCCCGAGATCTTCTTGATGCGCGAAAGCGGTTGCGTGTCGATCGGGCCGAACTTCGTGAAGTCGACCTTCGGCCACGGCAGCAGGTTCAGGCCCGCGCCGCCGCCAGCAGGCGCTGCGGCTGCGGCGCCAGGCGCCGCCAGTGCGCCCGTCATCACGCCCTTCACGAACGCGGTGACGTCGTCCTGGGTGATGCGGCCCTTCGGACCCGTGCCCGTCACGCGGCCAACGTCCACGCCCAGGTCGCGCGCGAACTTGCGCACGGACGGCGATGCGTGGCTCGGACGGCGCGCGCCGCCTTCGCCGGCCGGGATGACCGGCGCCTGCGCGAGCGCCGACGGTGCAGCGGCCGCGGACTTCGCCGGCGCGGCCTGGGGCGCGTCCGACGGCTCTTCGACGTGCTTTGCAGCCGGGGCGGCGGCCGGGGCCGCTGCGCCTTCCGCTTCCACTACGACGATCTCCGTGCCTTCCGACACGTTATCGCCCACCTTGACCAGGATGGCCTTGACGACGCCGGCCACCGGGCTCGGCACGTCCATGGTCGCCTTGTCCGACTCGAGCGTGACGAGCGACTGCTCCTTCTCGACGCGGTCGCCGACCTTCACGCCGATCTCGATGACGGGCACATCCTTGTAGTCGCCGATGTCGGGGACCTTGACGCTTTGCGTGCCGCCGCCCGCAGCGGGCGCAGCAGCTTGTGCCGGCGCCGCGGCTTGCGCGGGCGCAGCAGCCTTCTCGGCCTGCGCGGGCTTTTCTTCCTTCGCGGCGGCAGCGGGGGCCGCAGCGGCGCCCGCGCCGTCCAGCACGAGCACGAGCGTGCCTTCCGACACGTTGTCGCCCACCTTGACCTTCACTTCCTTGACCGTGCCCGACGCCGGGCTCGGCACGTCCATCGTCGCCTTATCCGATTCCAGCGTGATGAGCGACTGCTCTTTCTCGACGGTATCACCCGCCTTCACCAGCACCTCGATCACAGGAATGTCCTTGTAATCGCCGATGTCCGGCACTTTGACTTCGATCGTTTGACTCATTATTAGTGTCTCCGGGGCCGCATAAGAACGCCTCCCCGCTTCGGGGAGGCGCGCATGCCATGCACAGGGGGATGATGCGTTAGACGGTCATCGGGTTGGGTTTGGACGGATCGAGCTTGTACTTCGCAATGGCGTCGGCGACGACCTTGCGCTCGATCTTGCCTTCGTCCGCGAGCGCGTTGAGCGCCGCGACCGTCGTCCAGTAACGATCGACTTCGAAGAAGTGACGCAGATTCTCACGCGTGTCCGAACGGCCGAAGCCGTCGGTGCCGAGCACCACGAACTTGCGCGGCACGAGGCCACGGATCTGGTCGACCAGCGCGCGTACGTAGTCGGTCGACGCCACGACCGGGCCTTCCGTGCCCTTGAGCAGCTTCTCGACGTGCGATTCGCGGCGCGGCTCGCTCGGGTGCAGCAGGTTCCAGCGCTCGACTTCGTGGCCTTCGCGGGCCAGTTCCGTGAAGCTCGGCACGCTCCAGAGGTCGGCTTCGACGCCCCAGTCGTTCTTGAGCAGATCGGCGGCGGCGATCACTTCGTTGAAGATCGTGCCCGCGCCCAGCAGCTGAACGCGCGGGCCCTTGGCCTTCGCGTCGCCCTTACGGAACGAGTACATGCCCTTGAGGATGTCCGCGGCCACATGCTCGCCCTGCGGGATCGCCGGATGTTCGTAGTTCTCGTTCATCACGGTGATGTAATAGAACACGTCCTCCTGATCCTGGACCATGCGGCGCAGGCCGTCCTGCATGATCACGGCCAGTTCGTAGCCGAAGGTCGGGTCATAGGTGACGCAGTTCGGCACCGAAGCGGCCCACAGGAGCGAGTGACCGTCTTCGTGCTGCAGGCCTTCGCCATTGAGCGTCGTGCGGCCCGCGGTGCCGCCGAGCAGGAAGCCGCGCGAGCGCATGTCGCCCGCCGCCCAAACGAGGTCGCCGATACGCTGGAGGCCGAACATCGAATAGAAGATGTAGAACGGCACCATGATCTCGCCGTGCGTCGAGTACGACGTCGCGGCCGCGATCCAGTCGCACATGCCGCCGGCTTCGTTGATGCCTTCCTGCAGGATCTGGCCGGTCTGCGATTCCTTGTAGAACATCAGCTGGTCGGCGTCTTCCGGCACGTACTTCTGGCCGTCCTGGTTCCAGATGCCGATCTGGCGGAACAGGCCTTCCATACCGAAGGTACGCGACTCGTCCGGCACGATCGGCACGACGCGCTTGCCGAGCGCCTTGTCCTTCAACAGGATGTTCAGGATCCGCACGAACGCCATCGTCGTGGAGATCTCGCGGCCTTCGCCCGTGCCCTTGAGCAGCGGCTCGAACGCGTCGAGCGCCGGCACCGGCAACGATTCCGCCTTCTGGCGGCGCGCGGGCAGGTAGCCGCCGAGGTCCATGCGCTTCTGGCGCATGTACTCGAGCTCCTTCGAGCCTTCCTCGAACTTGATGTACGGCACGTCGACGATCTGCTCGTCCGAGATCGGCAGACGGAACTGGTCGCGGAACTTCTTGAGCTGATCCACCTGCATCTTCTTCTGCTGGTGGGTGATGTTCATGGCCTGGCCCGCTTCGCCCATGCCATAGCCCTTGATGGTCTTGGCGAGGATCAGGGTCGGCTGGCCCTTCGCGTGCTGGGCCTGATGGAACGCCGCGTAGATCTTGTGCGGATCATGGCCGCCGCGGTTCAGGTTCCAGATGTCGTCGTCGGACCAGTCGGCGACCAGCGCCTTCAGTTCCGGCGTATTGAAGAAGTGCTCGCGCACGAACGCGCCCGACTCCGACTTGTACGTCTGGTACTCGCCGTCGACGACTTCCATCATGCGGCGCATCAGCGCGCCCGACTTGTCGCGCGCGAAGAGCGCGTCCCAGCGGCTGCCCCAAATGACCTTGATGACGTTCCAGCCGGCGCCGCGGAACTCGCTTTCGAGTTCCTGGATGATCTTGCCGTTGCCGCGCACCGGGCCGTCGAGACGCTGCAGGTTGCAGTTGATGACGAACACGAGGTTGTCCAGACGCTCGCGGCCGGCCATGCCGATCGCGCCGAGCGATTCCGGTTCATCGGTTTCGCCGTCGCCGAGGAAGGCCCAGACCTTGCGGCCCTCGGTCTTGGCGATGCCGCGCGCCTGCATGTACTTCATGAAGCGTGCCTGATAGATCGCCATGATCGGGCCGAGGCCCATCGAGACGGTCGGGAACTGCCAGAAGTCCGGCATCAGCCACGGGTGCGGGTATGACGAAATGCCCTGGCCGCCCACTTCCTGGCGGAAGTTGTCGAGCTGGTTCTCGGAGAGGCGGCCGAGCAGGAACGCGCGCGAGTAGACGCCCGGCGACGAGTGGCCCTGCACGAACACGAGGTCGCCGCCGTGCTCGGCGGACGGTGCGTGCCAGAAGTGGTTGTAGCCGACGTCATAGAGCGTCGCGGCCGAAGCGAACGAGGCGATGTGGCCGCCCACGTTCGTGTGCTTGCCCGCGCGCAGCACCATGGCGATGGCGTTCCAGCGCGTGTACGAGCGAATGCGGTGTTCGAGGTCCTGGTCGCCGGGGTTCTTGGCCTGGTTGGCGACGGGAATCGTGTTGATGTACGGCGTGTTCGCCGAGAACGGCAGATGCTCGCCATGCACGCGGGCGAACTCGATCTGCTTCTCGATCAGATAGTGAGCGCGGTCGGGACCGATGGTGGAAATGACGCCGTCCAGCGCTTCGAGCCATTCGGCAGTTTCCTGAGGATCTTCGTCCTTCTCGGTGGCAACGTATTTCAGGACTTCGTCGGGTACAGCGGACATACTCGTCTCCTGGATGTAGGGGAACGCTGTTGATCGGACCATGCGGATCGCGACCCTTTGCGACATGACCGGGCCAACCGCAGCAGCATTGCGGGCGATTGTAATGACCGCCTCTCGCTTCACGCAAGGAATTTTTCGAATCGCGAGATGGATTTTTATAATGTGAAAAATTGCTGCAGCGCACGCTTAATCGTTCGCGCCCCTGCGCCGATATCGGCCAGTTTGCACCCGTTTATCGGCGATTTACCGCTTTTTTCACGGCGTTTCCGACTCTTACGCTGAGCTACAATCCTTGCCATGTTGACCGAACGGCTTTTCGCACGCTCGGCGCGGCCGCCCGGTTCGCCCGGCGAGTCGTCGCCGTCCCGCTGGCACCACGGACCCTGGTGGTCGAATTCCTATTTGCTGACGCCGCTCCTGTCGATCCTCGTCTTCCTGATCGTCATGAGCCTGATCTTGTGGAGCCTCAACCGCCGCGAGCAGCAGCAGCAAGAAGACACGCTCTATCGCAACGTGGCCTGGGCGCAGCAGCAGATCCGCCTGTCCATGACGGGCGCGCAGGAGCAATTGCAGGCGCTCTCGCGCGATCTCGTCGCGGGCCACAACGACCCCGAATACTTCCAGACGTCCACCACGGACATCATGCAGGGCCATCCGGAGATCCTCTATCTGAACTGGTATACCAGTCAGCAGGAGCCCCGCTGGCCCAATACGGCCATGCCCGTGTTCGGCCAGCGCCTCGCCAAGCCCAACGACGCCCAGATGGACGAGGCCGTGAAGGCCGCCTTCGCCGAAGCGCGCTCGTCGCGCCGCCAGGTTTATTCGCCGCTCATCTACGACGACGTCGGCAACGGCTACATCACCTTGCAGACGCCGGTGTATCGCGACCGCGACTTCCTCGGCACGATCGCGGCCGTGTTCTCGGTCGAAGGGATCCTCAAGCACGACATCCCGCCCGAACTCTCGGCCAAGTACAAGATCTCGATCCTTGACGCGAACAACCGCGAACTCGCCACCACCTCCACGCGCCCGCGCCTGCCGCACGACGTCTATTACGACCTGCCGCTCGATCCGCCGGGCCAGGGCGTCTCCGTGCGCGTGTACTCGTTCCCGCAGATGACCAACTTCACGAACAACACGCTCGTGTGGCTGGTCGCGGGGCTGTCGTGCTTCGTGCTGTGGAGCCTCTGGAGTCTATGGAAACACACGCGCCAGCGCTTTGAGGCACAGCAGGCGTTATATGCGGAAGCGTTCTTCCGGCGCGCGATGGAAAATTCCGTGCTGATCGGCATGCGCGTGCTCGACATGCACGGCCGCATCACGCACGTGAACCCGGCCTTCTGCCGCATGACGGGATGGGACGAAAGCGACCTCGTGGGCAAGCACGCGCCTTTCCCCTACTGGCCGCGCGACGCCTACCCCGAAATGCAGCGCCAGCTCGACATGACGCTGCGCGGCAAGGCGCCCTCCTCGGGCTTCGAATTGCGCGTGCGCCGCAAGGACGGCTCGCAGTTCCATGCGCGGCTCTACGTCTCGCCGCTCATCGACAGCTCGGGCCGACAGACCGGCTGGATGTCATCGATGACCGATATCACCGAGCCCAAGCGCGCGCGCGAAGAACTCGCCGCCGCGCACGAGCGCTTCACCACGGTGCTGGAGAGCCTCGACGCCGCCGTCTCGGTGCTCGCCGCCGACGAAGCCGAGCTGCTGTTCGCCAACCGCTACTACCGGCACCTGTTCGGCATCCGCCCGGACGGCCATCTGGAACTGGCCGGCGGCGGCGGTTTCGATTCGGCCGCGGCGTCCTCGGACTCGATCGACATGGTGGATGCCTACGCGGGCCTGCCCGCCACCGCGCTCACCGAGAGCGCCGCCGACGCCCAGGAAGTCTACGTCGAGAGCATCCAGAAGTGGTTCGAGGTGCGGCGCCAGTACATCCAGTGGGTCGATGGCCACCTCGCGCAGATGCAGATCGCGACCGACATCACCACGCGCAAGCAGGCGCAGGAACTGGCCCGCCAGCAGGACGAGAAGCTGCAGTTCACGAGCCGCCTCATGACGATGGGCGAAATGGCCTCGTCGCTCGCGCACGAGCTGAACCAGCCGCTCGCCGCCATCAACAACTACGCCTCGGGCACCGTCGCGCTCGTGAAGTCGGGGCGCGCCGCGCCCGACAATCTGCTGCCCGTGCTGGAGAAGACCGCGCAGCAGGCCGTGCGCGCGGGCATGATCATCAAGCGCATCCGCGAGTTCGTGAAGCGCAGCGAGCCCAAGCGCCAGGCCACGCGTGTGGCCGACATCGTCGCCGACGCCGTGGGTCTCGCCGAAATCGAGGCGCGCAAGCGCCGCATCCGCATCGTGACCGACATGCGCTCGCGCATGCCCGTGATCTACGTCGATCCGGTGCTGATCGAGCAGGTGCTCGTCAACCTGCTGAAGAACGCCGCCGAAGCGATGGCCGACGCGCGCCCGAATGCGGTCGACCCCGTGATCCGCGTGATTGTGAAGCGCGAAGGCGGCAACGTCTGCATCAGCGTGGTGGACCAGGGCCCCGGCGTGGACGAAGCCACGGCCGAGCGCCTCTTCGAACCTTTTTACAGCACCAAGTCCGATGGCATGGGCATGGGGCTGAACATTTGCCGCTCGATTATCGAATCGCATCGCGGGCGCCTCTGGGTGGTCAACAACGTCGAAGCAGACGGCCACATCAGCGGTGCCACGTTCCATTGCAGTCTGCCCATCGGCGAATCGGATCATCCCTCGCGCGACGGATCCGACGAACCGACTCCACAAACCGTTACGGGAGAGCCATGAACAGCCCAGTCACCACTCAGGAAACCGTCTTTGTTGTCGACGACGATGAGGCCGTACGAGACTCCCTGCGCTGGCTGCTCGAAGCGAATGGCTACCGCGTGCAGTGCTTCACGAGCGCGGAAGAATTCCTCGATGCGTACCAGCCGGCGCAGCAAGCCGGACAAATCGCCTGTCTGATTCTGGACGTGCGTATGCAGGGCATGAGCGGACTCGAGCTGCAGGAGCGCCTGATCGCCGAAAACGCCTCGCTGCCGATCATCTTCGTGACCGGCCACGGCGACGTGCCGATGGCCGTCTCCACCATGAAGAAAGGCGCGATGGACTTCATCGAAAAGCCCTTCGACGAAGCCGAGCTGCGCAAGCTCGTCGAGCGCATGCTCGACAAGGCCCGCAGCGAAAGCACCAACGTCCAGCAGCAGCGCGCCGCGGCCGAACGCCTCGGCAAGCTCACGGCGCGCGAGCATCAGGTGCTCGAGCGCATCATCGCGGGCCGTCTGAACAAGCAGATCGCCGACGATCTCGGCATCAGCATCAAGACCGTGGAAGCGCACCGCGCCAACATCATGGAGAAGCTGAACGTGAACACGGTCGCCGACCTGCTGCGTCTCGCGCTCTCCAACAAGCCGCAGCAGGCGCAGCAGCAGTAAGGCGCCACGCGGCGCGTCCCGGGAACGGCGCATAACGAACGGCATATCGATGCAGTCGCGCAGCGCAAAACATCGCGCGGCGCCTTCCCTAGCACATTTCTGACGCTTTTTCCTGCTTCGTCCGGCCGGCGTTTCGCCTGGCCGCGACAGCTCACGCGCGTCGCGCGGGTATAATGTCGGCCTTCGCAGCCGGCGCCCGCTTCCCGACGCACGAGCGACGCGCATTGGCGTTGTGCAGGTACGTTGATCCACCCGCCGCGCTCCGGCATGCATCCCCGCATCGCCCACCCTCGAACTCGACCGACCATGACAGCCACCCTCATCGACGGCCTCGCCCTCTCCAAGAAACTGCGCGCCGACGTCGCCACGCGCGCCGCCGCCCTCACTGCCCGCGGCCATCAGCCAGGCCTCGCGGTCGTGCTGGTCGGCGACAACCCGGCGAGCGAAGTCTATGTGCGCAACAAGGTGAAGGCCTGCGAGGATAACGGCCTCTATTCGTCGTACGACCGCTATGCCGAATCGCTCTCCGAAGCCGATCTGCTCAAGCGCATCGACGAGCTGAACCGCGACCCGAAGATCCACGGCATCCTCGTGCAGTTGCCGCTGCCGAAGCAGATCGACAGCCACAAGGTGCTCGAGGCGATCGCGCCCGAGAAGGACGTCGACGGCTTTCACGTGGCCAACGCCGGCGCGCTGATGACGGGCCGCCCGCTGTTCCGCCCCTGCACGCCCTATGGCGTGATGAAGATGTTCGAGGAATACAAGATCCCGCTCGAAGGCGCGAACGCCGTGGTGATCGGCCGCTCGAACATCGTCGGCAAGCCGATGGCGCTGCTGCTGCTCGAAAAGGGCGCTACCGTCACGATCTGCCACAGCAAGACGCGCGACCTCGCGAAAGAGACGCGCGAGGCCGACATCGTGGTGGCCGCCGTGGGCAAGCGCAATGTCCTGACCGCCGACATGATCAAGCCGGGCGCGACCGTGATCGACGTGGGCATGAACCGCGACGACAACGGCAAGCTCTGCGGCGACGTCGATTTCGCGGGTCTCAAGGAAAAAGCCGGCTTCATCACGCCGGTGCCGGGCGGCGTGGGCCCGATGACCATCACGATGCTGCTCGTCAACACGATCGAGGCGGCGGAGCGCGCGGCCGGCGTCTGAGCCCCGCGCGGCACGCTTCATGCGGCGCGCTCGCAAAGCCGTCTCAAAGCCGTCTCAAAGCCACAACAAAGCGGCCCGACGCCTTCAGGTGAACTGAGGCGCGGGCCGCTTTTTTTCGCGGGCGCATCGCCGATCCGCACGCCGCCGCGCCCCGATTGCGCCGCCGCAGCCGGACTTCTGTTAATTTGCTCGGATGCACCGGTTGGAAAGTGCGCCGCGCGCCCCAATAACCCAAATATCGGGGTGCGCGGCGCCCCGGCCCATCTCCCTCTCGAATCAACCGCGACAGAAGGAACAGGACGCATCATGGCAACTACTCCCTCCGATAATCCGCTGCTCGATTTCACCGGCCTGCCGCGCTTTGGCGAGATCCGTCCCGAACACGTGACGCCCGCACTCGACGTGCTGCTCGCGAACGCGAGCGCCGCGGTCGAGCGCGCGGCCCAGCCGATGACGCCCTCGCAGTGGAGCGACGTGGTCGAACCGCTCGAGCGCGCCACCGAGCCGCTTTCGCGCGCCTGGGGCGCGATCGGCCACCTGAACGCCGTCGCCGACACGCCGGAGCTGCGCGCCGTCTACGGCGAGAACCTGCCGCGCGTGACCGAGTTCTGGTCGAGCGTCGGCCAGAATCTCGCGCTCTACGAGAAGTACAAGGCCATCACGAACCACAACTCGTTCGAGCTGCTCTCGGGCGAGCGCAAGAAGATTCTCGACAACGCGCTGCGCGACTTCCGCCTTTCCGGCGCCGAACTGCCCGAAGACCAGAAGCCGCGTTTCGCCGAATTGCAGGAGCGCCAGGCCGCGCTATCGAAGACGTTCTCCGACCACGTGCTCGACGCCACCAACGCCTACGCGTTCTACGCCACGAACGAGAGCGAGCTCGCCGGCCTGCCCGCCGACGTGATCGCCGCCGCGCGCGAAGCCGCCGAGCGCGAGAACAAGGAGGGCTGGAAGTTCACGCTGCATTTCCCCTCGTATTTCCCCGTGCTGCAGTACTCGGAGAACCGCGCAATGCGCGAGACGATGTATCGCGCCTACGTCACGCGCGCCTCGGAGCTGGGGCCCCAGTACGGCGGCGGCAAGCCCGAGTGGGACAATACGGCGATCGTCAACGACGAGCTCAAGCTGCGCGCCGAAGAAGCGCAGATGCTCGGCTACAACAACTACGCCGAAGTCTCACTCACGCCGAAGATGGCCGAGTCGCCCGCGCAAGTCATGAGCTTCCTCGAAGACCTCGCTACGCGCGCGCGTCCGCACGCCGAACAGGACTGGCAGGAGCTGAAGGAATTCGCCGCCAGCGAACTGGGCCTCACGCAGATCGAGCCGTGGGACATGGCCTTCGCGGCCGAGCGCCTGCGCCAGAAGCGCTATTCGTTCTCCGAGAACGAGGTCAAGCAATACTTCCCCGAAGACTTCGTGCTCAAGGGCCTCTTCAAGGTCACGGAGACGCTGTTCGGCGTGCGCATCCGCGACGACAACGCCGCCGTCTGGCATCCGGACGTGCGCTTTTTCCGCGTCGAAAACGCGGACGGCACACTGGTCGCGCAGTTCTACCTCGACCTCTACGCACGCGAAGGCAAGCGCGGCGGCGCGTGGATGGACGACGCGCGCTCGCGCCGCAAGCTTGACGGCAGCAATGTGCAGACGCCCGTTGCCTACCTCACCTGCAACTTCTCCGCGCCCGTAGGCGGTCGTCCCGCGTGCTTCACGCACGACGAAGTCATCACGCTGTTCCACGAGTTCGGCCACGGCCTGCATCACATGCTCACGCGCGTGGACGAGCTCTCGGTCTCGGGCATCAACGGCGTGGAGTGGGACGCGGTCGAGCTGCCTTCGCAGTTCATGGAGAACTTCTGCTGGGAATGGGACGTTCTCACCGGGATGACCTCGCACGTCGAAACGGGCAAGCCGCTGCCGCGCGAGCTCTTCGACAAGATGCTCGCCGCGAAGAACTTCCAGAGCGGCCTGGGCACGCTGCGCCAGATCGTGTTCTCGATGTTCGACATGGCGCTGCACGTGGACTTCGACGCCTCGAAGGGCAAGACCGTGAACGAGCTTGCACGCGAGATCAACGAGCGCTATCACGTCATTCCGCAGGCGCCGTTCTCGCGCTGGCCGAACACGTTCAGCCACATCTTCGCGGGCGGTTACGCGGCAGGCTACTACAGCTACAAGTGGGCCGAAGTGCTTTCCGCTGACGCCTACGCGGCGTTCGAAGAAGCGGCGCAGGCCGAGAAGTCGAGCGTGCTCGACGCGGCCACGGGCACGCGTTATCGCAAGGAGATTCTGGAAGTGGGCGGCAGCCGCCCGGCGATGGAATCGTTCAAGGCGTTCCGCGGACGCGAGCCGAGCATCGACGCACTGCTGCGCCACAACGGCATGGAGCAGCCGCCGGCGCAGCACTAAGAAGCGCGCCTGACGCAAGGCCAAGAAAAACCGCGCACGGGAGCGTATCCCGTGCGCGGTTTTTTATCGGCCGCCTTTTGTCGACTGGCGGCCCGGCACTCGGCGATTCAGCGGTGCAGCCTGAAATCGACGCTGCCGGGCCGGCCTTCGAGCGTGAGCGCCGCGCGTTGCGCGGGTTGGCGGCTCACCACCCTGCCCCGGCTCACCACGGCGAGGCGCGCCGCGCGCAGGCGGATGGCCTCGACGGGGTCTCGCGCGTCGAGCACCACGAGGTTCGCCGCATTGCCCGGTGCGATGCCATAGCCTTTGAGGCCGAGGATCTGCGCGGGATTGACCGTGACCGCGTCGAAGCAGGCGCGCGACGCCTCCACTCCCGTCATCTGCGCGACGTGCAGCCCCATCTGCGCGACTTCGAGCATGTCGCCCGAGCCGAAGCTGTACCACGGGTCCATCACGCAATCATGGCCGAACGCGACGTTGATGCCCGCCGCCATCAGCTCGGGCACGCGCGTCATGCCGCGCCGCTTCGGATAGGTATCGGAGCGGCCCTGCAGTGTGATGTTGATGAGTGGATTCGCGATCGCCGCCACGCCCGACTCGCGCATCAGGGGGATCAGCTTGCTCACGTAGTAGTTGTCCATCGAATGCATCGACGTCAGATGCGAGCCCGTCACGCGCCCATGCAAGCCGAGACGATGCGTTTGCGCCGCGAGCGTTTCGATGTGGCGCGAGAGCGGATCGTCGGACTCATCGCAATGCATGTCCACGCGCAGGCCCTGTTCCGCCGCGAATTCGCAGAGCAGCCGCACCGACTCCGCGCCATCGGCCATGGTGCGCTCGAAGTGCGGGATGCCGCCCACCACGTCCACGCCCATCGCAATGGCGCGCTTGAGATTGTCGAACGCGCCGGGGCTGCGCAAAAGGCCATCCTGCGGAAAGGCCACGAGCTGCAAGTCGAGATACGGCGCAACGCGGCGCTTCACTTCGAGCAATGCCTCGACGGCCAGCAGGCGCGCGTCGCAGACATCGACGTGCGAACGGATCGCCAGCAGCCCGCGCGCGACGGCCCAGTCGCAGTACTGGAGCGCACGCTCGACGAGCGCCTCCTGCGTGAGATACGGCTTGAGTTCGCCCCATAGCGCGATGCCCTCCAGCAGCGTGCCCGATGCATTCACGCGCGGCAGGCCCCAGGACAGCGTGGCGTCCATGTGAAAGTGCGCGTCGACGAACGGCGCGCTCGCGAGCGCCCCGGCCGCGTCGATCTCCTCGCGCGCCTGCGCCGCGAGATGCGGCTCGACGGCGACGATGCGCCCCGCCTCGATGCCGATATCGACCGTGGGATGACCGGCGGGATGCGCGTGCGCGAGCACGGCGCGGCGAATGATCAGGTCCATGGGGCTCCTCGATGGCGTCTTCTTGTGTCGCGGGTGGGCGTTGCGCGTCTATTATCACGCGCGAATCACGCCCCCGCTTCGCGGTCGTCTTCTTCGGGATCGTCGTCGAATAGCGCGAACTGGCCGTGCAGCGCGGGATTGTCCTCTTCGAGCCGCACGCCTGCGCCCAGCAACCGCACCGCCAGCTTGCGCCGCGCGAGCCCCTTCTCCAGCAGCGCGAGCAGCGTGGGCAGATCGGTGGCATCGGCCACGCACTCGACCGTCGTGCGCTGAAAATTCGCGAAGCGGATCTTCACGAAAAGCTTGCGCACGGCGTGCGCGCAGCCCGCGCGCTCGATGCGAGTGTCGAGCTGCGCGGCGAGGCGTTTGAGCTCCTCGCTGCACGCTTCGAGCGTGAGCAGATCGTTCACATAAGTCGTCTCGACGCTCACCGACTTGCGCTCCTGATCCGCACGCACGGGCCGATCGTCGATGCCGCGCGCCAGCTCGTAGAGCCGCTTGCCGAACACGCCGAAATGCCGGTGCAGATCGAACAACGACCACGTGCGCAACTGCGCGCAGGTGGAGAGCCCGAGATTTTCGAGCCTGGCCGCCGTGACCTTGCCTACGCCGTGAATCTTGCGCACGGGCAGCGCGGACACGAACGCATCGACCTCATGCGGACGCACGACGAAAAGCCCATCGGGCTTGTTCCAGTCGGACGCGATCTTGGCGACGAACTTGTTGGGCGCGACGCCCGCCGACACCGTCACGCCCACGGTCTCGCGCACGCGCTCGCGAATCTCGTTCGCGATGAGCGTGGCGCTCCCCTTGCAGCGCGTGGTGCGCGAAACGTCGAGATAAGCCTCGTCGAGCGAGAGCGGCTCGACGTCCGCCGTGTAGTCGCGATAAATCGCCATGATCTGCCGCGAGGCGATGCGGTACTTCTCCATCGCCGAGGGCAGGATCAGCAGGTCCGGACACTTGCGCATGGCCAGCGCCGACGACATGGCCGAATGCACGCCAAAGCGGCGCGCCTCGTAATTGCAGGTCGCGATCACGCCGCGCTGGTCGGGCCGTCCGCCCACCGCGAGCGGGCGCCCACGCAACGAAGGGTCGTCGCGCATCTCGACCGATGTGTAAAAGCAGTCGCAATCGCAATGGATGATCTTGCGAGCGAAGGTGGCGGCCGCCGCGGCTTGAGGTGCGGCAAGCGCGGGCGACGCGGGCGGAGAAAGGTCAGGAGCGGGCGCGTTCAAAGTACCCATACTGTACAAAAACACAGTGCTCTTTTCAAGAAAACTGTCCGCATCGGCGCGCGTCGCCGTACTGAGCGACGCGCGCCGGACCGTATCTGTACAGCGGCGGCGCCATGCCTATACTCGTCCGATCAATTCAACCATTTGCGGGACGCGCGATGAAGACGATCGGTGTGATTGGCGGGATGAGTTGGGAATCGTCGGCCGAGTATTACCGGCTGCTGAACCGCTACGCGAAGGCGCGGCTCGGCGGTCACCACAATGCACGCAGCCTGATGACGACGGTCGATTTCGCCGAAGTGGAAGCCTTGCAGCGCGCGGGCGACTGGGACGCGCTCGGCGTGCAGATGGCGCAGGCGGCCGCGCAACTGGAGCGCGGCGGCGCCGATCTCGTGCTGTTGGCGACGAACACGATGCATCGTGTATGCGCGGCGATCGAGGCGGAAATTTCGATCCCGTTTCTGCATATCGCCGATCCGACCGGGGCCGCGTTGCGCGCCGCGGGCGTCACCCGCGTGGGCTTGCTCGGCACGCGCTATACGATGGAGCAGGACTTCTACGTGGGCCGGTTGCGCGAGCGGCACGGAATCGAGGCCATCGTGCCGGACGAGCACGATCGGGAGAACGTGCACCGGATCATCTACGACGAGCTTTGTCACGGCGTCGTGCAAGCTGAATCGCGCGGCGTGTATCAGCGCGTGATCGAAACCCTCGCGGCCCGTGGTGCGCAGGCCGTCATTCTTGGATGCACGGAAATTACACTGCTGATCGGGCCGGAGGACTCGGCGTTGCCGGTGTTCGATACCACCGCGCTGCACGCGCAGGCTGCTGTGGACTGGGCGCTGGAGAGTTGATGCGTTTGCGTGCTTCGTGCACGCCCAAGCGGAAATGAAGAAGCCCGCATGATTTTCATCATGCGGGCTTCAGAAACTTGCTGGTTGCGGGGGCAGGATTTGAACCTGCGACCTTCGGGTTATGAGCCCGACGAGCTGCCAGACTGCTCCACCCCGCGTCCGTCAGAGAAAATAATTATAGGGGCATGCATGCATCACGTCAACACTTTTTTCCAAACATTCTCACTGCCCGCTTTGCGCCCGCATGCGTCCACGTCTGTGTAGCGCTCAAACACGAACCGGACTAACGACACATGCCATCGCCAATCAATTCGGAATCCGAACATACTCCCACCGGATGCACCCCGCACCCTACGCATCCCCACCCTTCAAAAGCAGCCGAAGCTCTTCGGCCCATTCGAGCCACGACTCCTGCGTATGTATTCCCACCTTGAGAATCGCATACTGCAACTGCTGGCCGCGCGTGAGCGTCGGCGCGCCGAAGTCGCGCTGCTCGATCGCACGATAAGTCTCGAGACGCGCACGCGCTTCATCGATAAGCCGCGGCAGTTCCTCGTCGAGCCCTAGCGGACCGATAACGGCATCGGCGCGCAGCTTCAGCAGGAACACGTTGCGGTCGTCCACGCCCAGTTGCGTTTCGCGCACCCAGCGCGCCACCTCCTCGCGCCCCGTCGGTAGCACGCGATAGACCTTTTTGCGCGTGGCGGCCGCGTCGGCGGCGCCCTCCTCGACGGCTACCCAGCCGGCCGCCACCATGCGGCCAAGCTCGCGATAGATCTGCTGGTGCGTGGCCTGCCAGAAATAGCCGATTGCCCGGTCGAAGCGCCGGGCGAGGTCGTAGCCGGAGGACTGCTTTTCCAGCAGGGCAATCAGGATGGCATGCGGTGTCGACATCAGGTGATTCTAAACCAGGTCCCCCGCGATGCCGCCCCGGTTTATCGCCAACCGGTCCCCGATGGGTTCCGAGCGCGACCACTATGCAACTAGTTGCATAGTGGTCGTCGGTTTGCTATGTTTAGCCCTGTCGGCCCGCCAGCGCGGGCGCACGACGCGAACAACACGGCAGCGCCCGCACCGGGCCGCCGCCCTCATTCAGCTTTGCATGAGATGGGACCGGACGCCAAAGCGCCACGTCCCATCGACAAGGAGATACGCATGGCCCTGCCCGCCGTCCTGCGACGCGGCCTCTCGATTCCCGTCGTCGGCTCGCCGCTCTTCATCATTTCGAACCCCGATCTCGTGATTGCGCAGTGCAAGGCGGGCGTGGTCGGCTCGTTCCCCGCGCTGAATGCGCGTCCCGAGCACGTGCTGGGCGAGTGGCTCGACCGCATCACGACCGAACTCGCCGAGTACAACGCGAAGCATCCGGACCGTCCCGCCGCGCCGTTCGCGGTGAACCAGATCGTCCACAAGTCGAACGATCGCCTGCAGCACGATCTGGGCGTGTGCGCCGAATACAAGGTGCCCATCGTCATCACCTCGCTGGGCGCGCGCGAGGACGTGAACCAGGCGATTCACGCATGGGGCGGCATCGTCCTGCACGACGTGATCAATAACATGTTCGCGAAGAAGGCCATCGAGAAAGGCGCGGACGGCCTGATCGCCGTCGCGGCCGGTGCGGGCGGCCATGCGGGCACGCTCTCGCCGTTTGCGCTTATCCACGAGATTCGCGAATGGTTCGACGGCCCGCTGCTGCTCTCAGGCGCGATCGGCAACGGCAACGCGATTCTCGCGGCGCAGGCCGCGGGCGCGGATCTCGCGTATGTCGGCTCGGCCTTCATCGCCACGCGCGAAGCGAATGCGGTCGACGCCTACAAGCAGATGATCGTCGAGAGCGGCGCGAACGATATCGTCTATTCGAATCTGTTCACGGGCGTGCACGGCAACTATCTGCGTTCGAGCATCGTGGCGAGCGGCCTCGATCCCGATGCGCTGCCGCAATCCGATCCGTCGGCGATGAATTTCGGCTCCACTCGCGTGAAGCCGTGGAAGGACATCTGGGGCGCGGGCCAGGGCATCGGCGCGGTCAAGGGCATCGTGCCCGCCGCCGAGCTGATCGCGCGTCTGAAGCGCGAATACGAAGCGGCGCGCGAACGCCTGGGCGTGGCGAGCGCGAGCGCCGAAGCGGCGGCTGTAGCCTAAGACGCAACGAAGGGGAACGCATGAAACACATCGGCGTTCCCCTCCTTCGCACGCGATGCACGCACGCCGTGCATCTTGCGGCGCGCCTCCCGTTACGCGGACGATTAAGCCAGCGCCTTCACGCGCGCAATCTCCTCTTCGACGTCGCGCAAGCGGTCCTTGCCGAAGAACATTTCCTCGTTGACGAAAAAAGTCGGCGCACCGAACGCGCCGCGCTCGTACGCGCTCTGCGTATTCGCGAGCAACGCGCCCTTCACGTCCGCATCGCCAAGCGCCGCTTCGAAGCGGGCCGCGTCGAACCCATCGGCTTCGAGCGTGGCGCGCAGCACCTGCGGGTCGTCGAGCTTCAATCCGTCTTCCCACATGTGAACGAACATGCGATCAACGTAGCGTTCGAGCACGCCCTCGCGCTGCGCGGCGACGGCGCCGCGCATCAGTTGCAGCGTGTTCACGGGAAAATGCGGATTCATGCGCCAGGCCGTGAGGCCATGCTTTTCGACGAAGCGCTGGATCTCCAGCATCATGTACTTGCGCTTGTTCTCGATGTGCGCGGTGGTCTCGGCCGGCGACCGGTTGCCGGTCAGCTTGAAGAGTCCGCCGAGCAGAATCGGCACGTATTCGAAACGCACACCCTGGCGCGCCTCGATGGCCGGAATCACCTTGTGGGTCAGGTAAGCATTAGGACTGCCAAGATCGAAAAGAAACTGGACGTTCACCGCGCTCATCGTTGCTCCTCCCTGGGTGCGTGCAATGCATTGCACGCATATTCCTCCATGCAGACGCACAAGACAAGGAGACAAACATCATGACCCAAAAGAAAGCCGTGCTCGTGATCGGCGCGGGCGACGCTACCGGCGGCGCGATCGCGCGCCGCTTCGCGCGCGAGGGCTACATCGCCTGCGTGACGCGCCGCCATGCCGACAAGCTCGCGCCGCTCGTCGCGCAGATCGAGGCCGAAGGCGGCGAGGCGCACGCATTCGGCTCGGACGCGCGCAAGGAAGAGGACATAGTCGCGCTCTTCGCCGAAATCGAGGCGAACATCGCGCCCATCGAGGCCGCGATCTTCAATATCGGCGCGAACGTGCGCTTCGACGTCACCGAAACCACGGCGCGCGTCTATCAGAAGGTCTGGGAGATGGCCTGCTTCGCGGGCTTCCTGATGGGGCGCGAGGCGGCCAAAGCGATGCTGCCGCGCGCCCGCGGCTCGATCTTCTTCACGGGCGCGAGCGCGAGTCTGCGCGGACGCGCGGGCTTTTCCGCTTTCGCGGGCGCCAAGCACGCGCTGCGCGCGCTCGCGCAGTCGATGGCGCGCGAGCTCGGCCCGCGGGGCATTCACGTCGCGCAGATCATCGTCGACGGCGCGATCGATACGGAATTCATCCGCGAGAATTTTCCCGAGCGCTACAAGCTCAAGGAACACGACGGCATCCTGAATCCCGAGCACATCGCTGATGCCTACTGGACGCTGCATCAGCAGCCGCGGGACGCGTGGACGCACGAAATGGATCTGCGGCCATGGATGGAAGAATGGTGAGCGAGCGGCGCGATGAGCCGGGAATCGCGGTAGCGGCCCGCCCTGCCTCGCCGGGCGCTATGATGCGGTATTTCGCCGATTCCCTGCTCAAGTACCCATGAAAATCGCCACGTGGAACGTCAACTCCCTGAAGGTCCGTCTGCAGCACGTCATCGACTGGCTCGCCGAAAGCAAGGTCGACGTGCTCTGCCTTCAGGAGCTCAAGCTCACCGACGACAAGTTCCCGCGCGCCGAACTCGAAGCGCAAGGCTATCGCAGCTGGTTCGCGGGCCAGAAGACCTATAACGGCGTGGCCATTCTCGTGCGCGAGGGCCTCGCCGTCGACGAGGCCACGGTCGTGCGCAACATCCCCGGCTTCGAGGACCCGCAGCAGCGCGTGATCACCGTCACGGTGGAAGGCGCGCGCATCGTCAGCGCGTATTTTCCGAACGGCCAGGCGCCCGGCACCGAGAAGTTCGCCTACAAGCTGAACTGGCTGAACGCGCTGCACGACTGGCTCATTCCGGAAATGCAGCAGCATCCGAAGCTCGCCTTGCTCGGCGATTACAACATCGCGCCCGAAGACCGCGACGTGCACGATCCGAAGGCCTGGGAAGGCCAGAATCTCGTCTCGCCCGAAGAGCGCACGCAGTTCCACCGGCTGATTGCGCTCGGCTTCGTCGATGCGTACCGCCAGTTCGAGCAGCCCGAGAAGATGTTCACGTGGTGGGACTATCGCATGTTCGCGTTCCGCCGCAATGCGGGCCTGCGCATCGATCACATCCTGCTCTCGCCCACGCTCGCGCCCGAGCTCGTGTCGTGCGAGATCGACAAGGTGCCGCGCAAGTGGGATCAGCCGTCGGACCACACGCCCGTCGTGGCCGATCTGAAGATCGCGGGCTGAGCCTGAAGCGCGCGCGGGCGCAGGCAGCCCGCGCCGCTCACCACGCTCCGCCGAGCGTGGTCCACAAAAAGCGGTACACGAGCGCATCGTATTGCGCGCGCTCCAGCGAGTCGCTGCCCGGCCCATGACCGCCTTCGGTGTTCTCCAGATACCAGACGTCCGCATGCCCCTGCTCCTGCATGCGCGCGACCATCTTGCGCGCATGCGCGGGATGGACGCGATCGTCGCTGGTCGAGGTCGTGAAGAGCACGGGCGGATACGCAACGCCGGCTTTCACGCGCTGATACGGCGAATATTCGGCGAGCGCGCGACCTTCTTCGGAATCCTCAGGATCGCCGTACTCGTCCATCCATGACGCGCCCGCGTGCAGGAGCGGATAGCGCTGCATGTCGAGCAGCGGCACTTCGCAGACCACGGCGCCGAACAGCTCGGGCCGCTGCACCATGCACGCGCCAACCAGCAGGCCGCCATTGCTGCCGCCCTTGATGCCCAGTTGCGCCGCGCTCGTATAGCCCTCGGCCACCAACTGCTGCGACACCGCGATGAAGTCGTCGAACGAGCGCTGCCGATGCTCGCGCTGCGCTTCCACGTGCCAGGCCGTGCCGTACTCGCCGCCGCCGCGAATATGGGCGATGGCGACGATGCCGCCCTGCTCCAGCCAGCCGATGCCGGAACCGACGAGATACTGCGGCGTGAGCGCGATCGCGAAGCCGCCATAGCCCGTCAACAGGCAGGGCAAGGGCTTGCGTGCCTCGCCTTCGAGCGCGGCGCGCGGGCCGACCACGGTGAACGGCACCATGGTGCCGTCCGCGGAGCGCGCGTGCGAGCGGATCACGGCGAGCGGCGTGGCGTCGAACTGCGTGGGCCAGCGATCGAGCAGTTCCCAGCTCTGCAGGTCCTGCTGCGCGAGATCGGCGAGCCAGTATTCGGGCGGCAGCAGATAGTCGTCCACGTCGACGAAAACTTCATCGTTGAGCGTGTCTTCGATGGGCGACACGTCCACCTGCGAACTCGCGCGCGCCGGGAACAGACGCGATTGCCATGTCCACGCGCCGTCCTGCTGCTGCGGCTGCCACAGCATCGTGCGGCTTTGCACGTCGTCGAGCCACGAGACGATCAGGACGTTTTGCGTATTGGTCCAGTCGCACGCCGACGTGACCGGCGTGGGCGTGAAAAGCGGCGTGACCTTGCGCTCGCCCGCGAGAAACGCGTCCTCGCGGATCGCGAGCAGCGAGCCGCCCGCCCAGGTGTCTTCGCCGAGCGTCCAGTCGAGCCGCGGCTCGAGCAGCAGCCAGCCATGCCACGCGCCCACCGCGACGTGCGAGGGCACGTCGTAGCGCTGCCACTGGTCGTGCTCATCGAGACGGTACGTAAAGGAATCGAAGAAGTCGACGCTGCGCACCACGTCATGGCGCTTCTCGACGGGGTCGTAATCGCCCTCCACGCTGATGTCGTCGAACTCGCCGCGAAACACCACGGGCGCATCGGCGAGCCGCGTGCCGCGGGTCCAGCGGCGCACCTCGCGCGGGTAGCCCGAGCGCGTGAGCGCTTTCTTGCCGAGCTTGCCGCCCGCGTCCCAGCCAACATACACGCTATCGCGGTCGATCCACGAGACGATGTGCTTGCCCTCCTTCTCGATGGCAAAGCCGCCGTCGACGAACACGCGCCGCGCGAGGTCGAACTCGCGCACCGTGACCGCGTCGGCGCCGCCATCGGAAAGCTGGATCAGCGCCCGATCGCCATCGGGATACAGGATGTCGATGCCCGCGCACACCCAGGGCATGCCTTCGGCCGCGCCGAGCGCGTCGAAGTCGATGAGCGTTTCCCACTGCGGCTTGCGCGCGCGCCAGTCGGCCCATTTCGCGCGGCGCCAGAGGCCCTTGGGATTGTCCTCGTCCTCCCAGAGATCGTAGGCCCACTCCTGCCAGCGGCTCGGGATCACGGGCCGCTCGCGCGGCAGATAGGCTTGCGCGAGGCGCTTCTCCAGCGCCTCGAAGCGCGCGCCGCCTTGCCACGCGCTACGCGTGCGCGCGTTCTGCGCTTCGACCCAGGCCATGGCGGCGGGGTCGTCGAGCGACTCCAGGGAGAGGAACGGATCGGCCTCGGCGGGCCAGGGAGAAGTCACGGGCATGTTCGATCATCGACGGGAAAACAGCGTCGATTATGCCCCAGCGCGCCTTCGGGCTCCTTGTGCCCGCATACTGCCTGGTGCACCCGCGTACGGCCCGGTGCGATCGTGTGCGGCGGCGCAAGCCGCGCCGCCGCACACGATTCACGCCACGCTCATTGCGCGCTCATTCGAGGTTGAGTTCCTGGATCTTGCGCGTGATGGTGTTGCGGCCGATGCCGAGACGCTCGGCGGCCTCGACCTTGCGCCCGCGCGTGAAGTCGAGCGCTTCACGAATCACGGCGGCCTCGAAGCGGCGCGAAAGCTCGTCCATCACGCCCGCGCTGTTCTCGCGCAACAGGCACGCGACCTCGGTACGCAGGCCGCTCTCCCACACGCTCACGGCCAGCGCGACGCCGCCGTTGGCAAGCGGCGACGCACCCGCCAGCGTGCCGGGCACGCCGGCGATGGCGCCGAGGACGCCTGCCGCGCCCCCGACCATCGGCGCGCCGGACACACCCACCCCGGCCGGCACACTCGCGCCGCCCGCGAGCGGCGCGCCCACCGTAGCCACACCGCCCGCCCCCGCTTCACTCAAGGCCACCGCGTGCGCGCTCTCGGTGGCCGCGGCGTGCGTGGGCACCAGATCGGGCGGCAAGTCCTTGACCTCGATGGTCTGCGCGGGCGCCATCACCGTGAGCCAGTTCGCGAGATTTTCGAGCTGGCGCACATTGCCGGGGAACGGCAGCGAGGACATATACGCGAGCGCCTCGTCGGACACGCGCTTGGGCTCGACGCCCAGCTCGCGCGCGCTCTTTTGCAGGAAGTGGCGCGTGAGCAGCGGAATGTCCTCGCTGCGCTCGCGCAGCGCCGGCAAGCGCAGGCGAATCACGTTGAGGCGGTGATACAAGTCCTCGCGGAACAGCCCCTGACGCACGCGCGTTTCCAGATTCTGGTGCGTGGCCGCAATCACGCGCACATTCGCGCGCAGCGGATTATGGCCGCCCACGCGATAGAACTGCCCATCGGAGAGCACGCGCAACAGGCGCGTCTGCAAATCGAACGGCATGTCGCCGATTTCGTCGAGGAACAGCGTGCCGTTCTCGGCCTGCTCGAAGCGCCCCTGGCGCATCGCCTGCGCGCCCGTGAACGCGCCGCGCTCGTGGCCGAACAGTTCGGATTCCAGAAGATCCTTCGGGATCGCCGCGGTGTTCAGCGCGATGAACGGACCGTTCGCGCGTGGGCTATGGCGGTGCAAGGCGCGCGCGACAAGCTCCTTTCCGGTGCCCGACTCGCCGGTGATGAGCACAGTGGCCGCCGAATGCGAGAGGCGACCGATGGCGCGGAACATGTCCTGCATCGCGGGGGCCTGGCCGAGCATCTCGGGCGCCTCGGCGGGACGCTCGTCCCATTGCTGCTCGCCGCGCATGCTCTCGTCCACGGCGCGGCGGATCAGCTCGACAGCCTTGTCCACGTCGAAGGGCTTGGCGAGATATTCAAACGCGCCGCCCTGGAACGCGGCCACCGCGCTGTCGAGGTCGGAGAACGCGGTCATGATGATGACGGGCAAGCCCGGTACGCGCTCGCGCACCGTCTGCAGCAATTCGAGGCCCGAGCCGCCCGGCATGCGAATGTCGGAGACGAGCACCTGCGGGCTGTCGTGATCGAGCGCGCTGGCGGCGTCGCGCACGTTCGAGAAGCTGCGAGTCGCGAAATTCTCGCGCGCGAGGGCCTTTTCGAGCACCCAGCGTATCGATTGGTCGTCGTCTACTATCCAGATCGGCTTCATAAGGTCGGTCAGAAGTCCTGGTGGCGTGCGTTGGTGGTAGCGGTAGTTCAGTAGTCGAGCGGCAACAGGATCTGAAATTCCGTGTGGCCCGGCCGGCTTTCCACTTCGATCAGTCCGTCGTGCTGCTGGACGAAGGTCTGCGCGAGCGTGAGCCCGAGACCGCTGCCATCCTCGCGTCCGGAAACGAGCGGATAGAAGATGCGGTCGCGGATTTCCTCGGGAATGCCGGGTCCGTTATCGATGATATGCAAGTCCAGTGCCAGCTTGCACAGGCGCTTCGCGATCGTGATCTTGCGCGCGATGCGCGTGCGCAATTCGATGCGCGCATCGCCCTGCGAGATCCGTTCGCGCAACGCCTGCGCCGCGTTGCGCACGATATTCAGCAGTGCCTGGATCAGTTGCTCCTTGTCGCCACGCAGATCGGGCACGCTCACGTCGTAATCGCGCTCGATCGTGAGGCCGCGCGGAAACTCGGCGAGGATCACGGCGCGCACGCGCTCGCAGACTTCGTGAATGTTCACGTCGCCGACGATGTGCGGATGCCGGTGCGGCTCGAGCAGGCGGTCGACGAGCGTCTGCAGCCGGTCGGACTCCTTGATGACGACCTGCGTGTACTCGCGCAGCTCGCCGCGCTCCAGCGCGCCGAGCTCGAATTCGAGCAGTTGCGCCGCGCCGCGGATGCCGCCGAGCGGATTCTTGATCTCGTGCGCGAGATTGCGGATCAGATGCTTGTTGACGGTCGCGAGGTCGTGAATGCGCTCCTCGCGATCGCTCTTGATGTGCCGCTCGTTCTCGAAGAGCTCAAGCAGCACGTAGTCGGGCGCGGTCTCGAGAAAGCCGACGATCGCATGCACGTGCAACGACTCGCGGCCCGGACGCTCGAGCGTGGCGTCGAGGCGCGTCGCATGAAAACGGTGCGCCGCGATCGACGCGATCGTTTCGAGCAATTCGTCCGCGTTGGAAAAGAGATCGGACCATTGCATCTGCGCGAGCTGGCGCCGCGAAAGATCGAGCATCGCTTCGGCCGAGGGGTTCGCGAACGCCACGCGCAAGGTGCGCTTGTCGAGCACGAGCACCACGGTGGGCAGCGCCTCGAAGCCGGGCAGGAGACCCGACTGCACGAGCGGCTCGTCGTCCGAGAGCGGCTCCGCGTGGCCCTTCCTTGCCTTGATCAGATTCTTGAGCACCATGTTGCGGGCCGGCGATTCATCCATGTCGTTGAAAGACGGCAGCGCGGCAAGCACGCCAACGAAAAAGGGACGGCAGCGCCGTCCCTTTGCGACCGAAGTCGGCACCGCCGCAGCTCGAACCGCAGCGGGCACCGCGTTGACACGACTGCCGACGTCGGAGAGGCGCTACGCTCGCTTGGCGGCAGCGTAGCGCCATCGTCGATTACAGCGAGTAGTACAGTTCGAACTCGATCGGGTGCGTGGTCATGCGCACGCGCTGGAGTTCGCCTTCCTTCAGGTCGAGGTAGGCGTCGATCATCGAATCCGTGAACACGCCACCGCGCGTCAGGAACTCGCGATCCTTGTCGAGCGCTTCCAGCGCCTGGTCGAGGCCTGCGCAGACGGTCGGGATCTTTGCATCCTCTTCCGGCGGCAGGTCGTACAGGTTCTTGTCGGCGGCTTCGCCCGGGTGAATCTTGTTCTGGATGCCGTCCAGACCCGCCATCATCAGCGCCGAGAAGCACAGGTACGGGTTGGCCAGCGGATCCGGGAAGCGCGTTTCGATACGGCGACCCTTAGGATTGCTGACGTGCGGAATGCGGATCGATGCCGAGCGGTTGCGCGCCGAGTAGGCGAGCTTGACCGGTGCTTCGAAGTGCGGCACCAGACGCTTGTACGAGTTCGTGCCCGGGTTCGTGATGGCGTTCAGCGCGCGAGCGTGCTTGATGATGCCGCCGATATAGAACAGCGCCAATTCCGACAGACCTGCGTAGCCGTTACCCGCGAACAGGTTCTGGCCGTCCTTCCAGATCGACTGGTGAACGTGCATGCCCGAACCGTTGTCGCCGACGATCGGCTTCGGCATGAACGTCGCCGTCTTGCCGTACGTGTGCGCCACGTTGTGGATGATGTACTTCATCTGCTGCGTCCAGTCCGCGCGCTGAACCAGCGTCGAGAACTTCGTGCCGATTTCGTTCTGGCCCTGGCCCGCCACTTCGTGGTGGTGCACTTCGACCGGAATGCCGATCTGCTCGAGCAGCAGACACATTTCCGAGCGGATGTCCTGGAACTGGTCGACCGGCGCGACCGGGAAGTAGCCGCCCTTCACGCCCGGACGGTGACCCGGGTTGCCGCCTTCCATTTCGCGCGCCGACGACCACGGTGCTTCATCCGAGCCGATCTTGACGAACGTGCCCGACATGTCCGTGTTCCACTGGACCGAGTCGAAAATGAAGAACTCGGGTTCCGGACCGAAGAAGGCCGTGTCGCCGAGGCCCGTGCTCTTCAGGTACGCTTCGGCGCGCTTGGCGAGCGAGCGCGGGTCGCGCTCGTAGCCCTTGCCGTCGGCCGGCTCGACCACGTCGCAGGTGAGGACCAGCGTGGACTCTTCGTAGAACGGGTCGATGAACGCGGTGTTCGCGTCCGGAACGAGCAGCATGTCCGAGGCTTCGATGCCCTTCCAGCCGGCGATCGACGAACCGTCAAACGCATGGCCCGACTCGAACTTGTCTTCGTCGAATGCCGACAGCGGCACCGAGACGTGCTGTTCCTTGCCGCGCGTGTCGGTAAAGCGGAAGTCGACAAACTTGACGTCTTCGTCCTTGACGAGCTGCATGACGTCGGCCACGGATTTACTCATAACCTATTCTCCTGATTAACGATTTCGGCGAACGTTGCCGCCGTGCCAATTCTGTTGATCCCGTCTGCCGCCCTGGAACGTCCCGAGCAGCCGGCTGTGAATCGATCGCGACATATAGAGCAGCTTCCGTGCCAGCTTTGCGCCACCCTGGCGCAAACCCAGGCTGGGCGCACTCCTGGAGTGAAACGGCGCACGCCGCAAACGGGCTGGCGCCCCAAACGAGCCGCCCGCCGCTTCCCTGCTCGCACCATTTCCGTGCAATCCCGAATTTGGCGCGCGAAACAGACTCCATTATGGTGCATAAAATCCCGGCCGCACCATTCCGATGCAAACCCGGCGGCGCAACAAAGCGCGCGCACCAGCCAGGCGGGCGCGAAGCGAAGATGCGGACGCATCACCGCCCCGCCGATGCGCATTGCTGCGCCACGAACGCCCGCTTCCCGCACTCATGCAGCGCGCTAGAATGATCTTTTGGTCCAACACGAGAAACAGGAGATCTGCTGTCATGAGTACGCTCGAACAGTTGTACGCCCAAGCCGAAAAGCGCCGCGCCGAGAACCAGTTGCCCTACGCGGGCGCGGTCTCGCCCGCCGAGGCGTTCGAGCTTCTGCAACTCGATCCGCGCGTGAAGCTCGTCGACGTGCGCACGCGCGCCGAGCTCGACTGGGTCGGCCGTCCCGTGGTCGGCGACGGCCAGTATGCCCATGTCGAATGGACGCGCTACCCCGGTGGCGTGCCCAACGCCGAATTCCTCGCCCAGCTCAAGAACGTCGCCGATCCCGACGCGCCCGTGCTGTTTCTTTGCCGCAGCGCCGCGCGCTCGAAGCTCGCGGCCATCGAGGCCGCCAAGGCCGGTTTCAAGCAGGCGTACGACCTGCTCGAAGGCTTCGAAGGCGACAAGAACAGCGAAGGACATCGCAAGACGGTCACGGGCTGGTGCTTCCGCGGCCTGCCCTGGCTGGGCGCCTGACCGTCGACGCCTGATAACAACCGGGCCGGCTTGCACCGGTTGCCGGCACGGTCCGTCGGGCGCCAGTCGGACGGACCACTTTGACCGTGCCATATGACACGGCGATGATGCCGCGGCGCGCCCGGCGTACCCACCGCGCATCGGCAAAAATCCAGACGATGTCGCGGCGTTACCGGCCCGGCGCGGCGTTCGCGCCCTTGAGCTGCTCGGGCGGCTCTACAACGTCGCCGCCCAGCAGATGCACGCCTTCGCGCAGCTTCACGAACGCTGCCGCCACGGCCTCGGGCTCGCCCTTCACGCCCAGATCGATATGCCGGCGCGCATAAATGCCGCCGCGCTCCGCGTCGCCCACGCTCGGCAGGCTGAACACGCGCACGCCCGGGAAATCGCGCTCGATGCGCTCCATGAGCGGCGTGAGCGTCGACTCGGGCAGTTCGAACACCAGCAGCGACTTCTCCGCATGCGGCGTCTGATGATGCAGATGCGCGTACTTCGTATCGAGCACCCATTCGATCATCGGCCAGGCCATTACCGGAAAGCCCGGCACGAAATGGTGATCGCGAATCGAAAAGCCCGGGATCTTGTTATAGCCGTTCGGGATGATCTCGCAGCCCTGCGGGAAGGTGCCCATCTGGAAGCGGTGCTGGTTCTCGGGCGAGTTGAAATCGACGGGATCGGCGCCCGTATGCATGTCGCGGATGCGCTCGCGAATCGCCGCCCCGGCATCGGGATGCAGCGCGAGCGGCACGCCGAGCGCGGCCGCCGCGCACTGACGCGTATGGTCGTCCGGCGTCGCGCCGATGCCGCCCGTGGAAAACACGATGTCGCCCGACGCGAACGAGCGCTCGAGCGTCGCGGTGATGCGCGCGGGGTCGTCGCCAACGTACTCGGCCCAGTCGAGCGCGAGGCCACGCGCGCCGAGCAGTTCGATGACCTTCGGCAGATGCTTGTCGCTGCGGCGGCCCGAGAGAATCTCGTCGCCGATGATGATGACGCCAAATGCCATGAGTTGCCTCGTCGTAATCGCAGGAATGGGAGGGAGTGAATGTCAGTGCGTGACGGTCATGTCGCGCCCCGTGCGGCTCGCCTCTTCCACGCGCAGGCGCTGGAGCGCGCGCAGGCAATAGTGGCCGAACCAGAGCGCCGTGAACACCAGAATGAACGCATAGATCCAGATGGTCGCCACGGCAACGAACGGGAAAAACAGCAGCAGCCACGCGGACGCGATCCAGATCGCCGTGGGCAACGAGCTGAGCAGACCGCTCGCCACGCCGATCGCGAGCAGCGGCAGCCGGTGCCGGCGCACGAGCTCGCGCCGCTCCGCGGCGGTGGCGTGCAGCGCGAGCGCGTCGTAGGTCATCACCCGATAGGTGAGCCAGCCCCACAACAGCGGCGGCACGAATGCGAAGAACGGCGGGAAGAACCAGAGCGGCAGCGAGACGCACAGCAGTACGATGCAAACCACCGTGGTCCAGAGCGAATGAAACAGGCTGCCGTACCAGCTGCCGCCGTGCCGAGCCTCGAGCGTGGCGTACTGCCTGAGCGTGAGATGGCGGATCACGCGCGGCATCGAGATCGCAACGATCAGCAGCAGCACGGTAATGACGATGAGCGGCACCGAGAGAACGATCACCACGAACGGCCCGATCATGTTGCGCAGCGAGCCGTAGCCGAGCAGATCGAACAGATGGTAGAGGTACGCCGTGGCCCACCAGTGTTCGAGCGCGGGACGCAGCGCATCGACGAGCGGTTGCCAGAACGCGTAGAGCAAGCCGCCCCACAGCGCCGCCGCCATGAGGAACGGCACGAAGGTGAGGAACAGCATGGAGGGGTGGAACGCGCCGGCGAGCGCGCGTCCGAACGAGCGCAGCAGATCGTTCATGCGAAGGGAAAATGAGCGGTAAGACGAGGAAGCATCGCGAGGCCCACGGGTTCGGTGCGTCAAATCGACAGCATAAACCACGGCGCGGCGGGCCGGCGAAACACGCAGAGCGAAGCGCACGCGGCGCGCGAAGGATCGTCGCGGCGCGAAAGCGGAGGAACGGCGGAAACGTGGGATCAGGCGGCGCTGGCGTCGTCGCGGGTATCGCCTGGGGTATTGCCTTTCGTGCGCCGCTGCGCCGCGAGCCGCCGCGCGATGCGCTGGAACGCGAGCCCATGCTGCGCCCAGAAACCCTCGCCATAGCGCACGCCTTCGAGCTGGTCGCGAATGCCGGTAGGCTCGATCTCGCGATTGAACGACGCGCTGCCGAACATCATGTCCCACCAGGGAAACAGCACGCCGAAATTGCAGCCATAGGTCGTGCCCTCGTGGCCATAGCCGATCGCATGATGGCGACGGTGAAAGCGCGGGCTCACGAGCAGCCGCTCGCCAAGCCAGCCGAAATGTATGCGGATATTGGCGTGCTGCACGTTCTGCACGAAGTCCGTGATCGCGACCAGCACCACGAACTGCGCGGGCGGCACGCCGATCACGAGTGCGATGGCGGCGAACATGCAGGACTGCCCGAGCACGTCCAGCAGATGATTGCGGTTATCGCACCAGAACGACATCTTGCGCTGGCTATGATGGACCGCGTGCAGTTCCCACCAGGGGCCGAAGCGGTGCGAGAGCCGGTGATACCAGTAGCCGAAGAAGTCGAGCACGACCAGATAGATCGCGAACGTGACGAGCGGCACGGTCGTCACGCCGGGCCAGAGATTGTCGATGTCGACGCTCATCACGCCATGCAGGCGCAGCCAGCCCTGCGCGCGGTCGAAAACCGGCTGCAGCGCGAAAAAGAACAGCAGATTGAAGACGCCGAGCCGCGTGATCCAGGTATAGAGCGCGTCCACGCCCACGCCCTTGCGGCCGCGCCATTTTTCCACCGGCATGAGCGCTTCGAGCGGACGCAGGATCGCGTACATGGCCGCGATCTCCAGCACGCCGACGATCACCCAGTAGAGCGCGTCGAACGTGTCTTCGTCCACGTCCATGAAGCCCGCGTAAAAGAGCAGCGGCTGCAGTACGTTCACGTACACGAGCGTCTGGAGCCACGACACGAAGTCGTCGGCGCCGGACGCGGCCCAATGTGCGCAGGAACTCAGGAACTCAAGCATGTGCGGCGGCGATCGATCGGCAAGGCGCGTGCTGCCTCAGGCGCCGTTGGGCGACATGACCGGCGCGCGGTCGTAGAAGTAGATGCCATGCGGCGAACGGCCCACGGCAATCGTCTTGATGAGCTTCTTCGTCTGCATGTCGATCACGCCGATGCGCCTGGCGAAACGGAACGTGACCCACAGATAGCGCTTGTCGGCGGAGAGCTCCATGTCGTCGGGCCCGGGCAGCAGCCCGTTGATCTCGCCCACTTTCTCGAGCGACTCTTCGTCGATGATGCTGATGACGTTCGACACGCGGCTCGACACCAGCACGTGACGGCCGTCCACGAGCGAGCGGAAGTTGTGCGCCGCCTTGCCCACCTGGATCGTCTTGATGACCTTCTGGTTGCGCCAGTCCACCACCGCGACGTAGTCGGCGCCCGTCATGCCGACGAGCAGATACTTGTCGCCGGGCGTAAGCCACAGACCCGCGGGCGCCGCGCCCACCTTCATCTTCCAGAGCACGCGCTGAGTGGGCAGATCGACCGCCGCGACCTCGCCCGACACCTGGAGCGAAACGAACACGATATGGCTGTCCTTCGTGAACGCGAGGTGGCTGGGCATGGCCGAGAGCGGCAGGCGCTTGGCGACCGTGAAATTGCCGGCGCCGCCGTAGTGATAGATGTCCAGACGGTCCAGACGCAGGCCCGTGGTCACGAACCACTTGTTGTCGGGCGAGAAGCCGAGCTGGTACGGGTCTTCGATGTTCTCGATCCAGCGCTGCGGCTTGCCGGTCTTCGGGTCGACGAACATCAGGTTGTTCGACACCGAATTCGCGACGATGAGCGAGCTGTTGTCGGGCGTCGGGAACAGGTGGTGAGGCTCCTTGCCCGTGGGCACGGTGCCCACGACCTCGTGGGTTTTGTCGTCGATGAGGCTCAGCGTGGCTTCGCCCGAATTCAGCACGATGATGTTGTTCGCGCGCGCGACGGTTGAGCTCACGCCGGCGAGCGCGGCACAGGCCAGCGCGGCGCAGGCGGCCTTCACGACGAGGCGGCCCGCGGCGCGGCGAAATGATTGATTACGCATGGAGAGTCGGTTCCGGACAGATTCGTGATTGTAGAACGTCTACCTTCCCGCAAGGTTGACGTAGGGCCCATGAAATGCGGCAGGTGCGACGCTTCGTCCGCTTTTTCACCACTTTCGAACCTTTGCGATGACCCGAGGGCTCGGGGGCCGGTCACGCTCCTGATCACACCCCATCATCCCGGACGATCCGCGAAGCGCCGCAGGCCGTCGCATGGCACATGGCGTTAGCGCTGCATCGACTCCCAGACCTTGTGGAGCCGCTTGACCGACACCGGCATGGGCGTGCGCAATTCCTGCGCGAACAGCGAGATGCGCAGTTCTTCCAGCAGCCAGCGGAACTCGGTCAGACGCGGATCGAACACGCCGCCGCGCTGCGAGAGCGCGCGCTGATACTGCTGCGCGAGCGGCAGAAGCTCGGCCGCCTGGCGCGCGTCGCGGGCAGGATCGGCGCGCAGCTTGTCGATGCGCAGCGCCACGCCCTTCAGATAGCGCGGGAAATGCACGAGCTGCGCGTAAGGCGTCTCCAGAATGAAGCGCTTGCCGATGAGCGCATCGACCTGCGCCTGCATGTCCGCCGCCGGCGCGCCGAAAGCCTTCGCCTGCACGAGCTTCTTCGTCAGCGCCGCATATTCGGCGAGGATCTGGCCCACGAGCCGCGCAATCTCCTGCGCGAGCAGCGAGAGGCGTCCGCGGCCTTCGTCCTTGCGCGCGTGGAAGCTCGCGTCGTCGTCGGGTAGCGGGTCCTGCAGGCAGGCGCGGTCGAGCGCGAGCTCGATCAACTGGTCGCGCAATTCCTCCTGGGTGGCGCGCGCCATGAACTGCATCGCCATCTCGCGCAGGCCCGGCAGATTCTTCTCCATATAGCGGATCGGCTCGCGCAGTTGCAGCGCGAACAGACGCCGCAAGCCCGCGCGATGGATGCGCGCGGCCTCCTCGGGCGAATCGAACACTTCGACGTCGCAATGCGTGCCGCGGTCGACCAGCGCCGGATAGCCGAACAGCGTCTGGCCACCGCGGCGGATCTCCAGCAACTCGGGCAGCTTGCCGAAGTTCCAGGTCGTGAGGTTCTCGTACAGCGCGGTGGCCGGCGCGGCGTCGGCGGACGCGCTCGTGTGCGGCGCGTTGTTCTTCCTCTGCGCGCTCGCCGGCGCGGCCGCGCCCGTCTGCGCGATGTCCGGTGAATCCGGCGAATCTGGCGCGGCGGTGCGCGGCTCGCCAGCCCCGCGCGCCTCAAGCGCCGCCAGCGCGGTCGCGCTCGCGAGCTTCTGGAACTGCTGCTGCGCCTGCGCGCCCAGTTCGCTGCGCAGTTGCGCGAGATTGCGGCCCATCGCGAGCTGGCGACCGTGCTCGTCGATCACCTTGAAGTTCATGAAAAGGTGCGCCGGCAGCAGTTCGAGCTTGAAGTCGGACGACTTCAGGGCGACCTGCTTCTGCTCGCGCACATCGGCGATGAGCGCCTCCACGAGGCCACCCGCGCCGAATCGCTCGGCGCCCGCGCGCTCCGCAAAGCCCGCCGCGTACTCGGGCAGCGGCACGCAATGGCGGCGCAGCTTTTGCGGCAGCGACTTCAGCAGCAAATGCGCCTTCTCCTTGAGCATACCCGGCACGAGCCATTCGCAGCGGCGCGCATCCACCTGATTGAGCGCGTAGAGCGGCACCGCGAGCGTCACGCCATCGCGCGGCGAACCGGGCTCGAAGTGATAAGTGAGCGCCATCGCCACGCCCGACATCGTCATGCGCTTCGGGAACAGCTCGGTCGTCACGCCGGCGGCTTCGTGGCGCATCAGATCGTCGCGCGAGAGATAGAGCAGACGCAGCTTGTCCTCCGGCTGGCCGCTCTTTTTCACCTCGTCGCGATACCAGCGCTCGAACGACGCGCCCGAATACATGCCCTCGGGAATCGCCTGATCGTAGAAACCAAAGATCAATTCGTCGTCGACGAGCACGTCCTGGCGGCGCGACTTGTGCTCCAGTTGCTCGATATCGGCGAGCAGCTTGCGGTTGTGCGCGAAAAACGCGAGCTTCGTGTCGAATTCGCCCTCCACGAGCGCGCCGCGAATGAAGAGCTCGCGCGCACGCGCCGGGTCCTGCTTGCCGAATGCCACGCGCCGGCGCTGATAGACCGGCAGGCCGTAGAGCACGCCGCGCTCGAACGCGCTCACCTGCGCCGCGCGCTTTTCCCAGTGCGGCTCGGAAAGCGACTTGCGCAACAGATGCGCGCCCACTTTCTCGAGCCATTCGGGCTCGATCTTCGCGACGCAGCGCGCGTACAGACGGCTCGTCTCGACGAGCTCGGCGGCCACGACCCAGCGCCCCGCCTTCTTCACGAGCGCCGAGCCCGGCCACAGGTGGAACTTGATGCCGCGCGCGCCGAGGTAATAGGGCTCGTCGTCGGCCTTGAGGCCGATATTGCCGAGCAAGCCGGTCAGGAGCGCGTGATGGATCTGCTCGTAGGTCGCGTCGGCTTCGTTGATGCGCCAGCCGTGCTCGCGCACGACCGTGAGCAGTTGCGAATGCACGTCGCGCCATTCGCGCAGACGCAGATGCGAAAGGAAGTTCGCGCGGCACGAATCGACGAGTTGCTTGTTCGACTTCTTGTGCGCGACGGCGTCCTCGAACCACGCCCAGATCTTGAGCCACTGGAGGAATTCGGAGCGCTCGTCGGCAAAACGGCGATGCGCCTGGTCCGCCTGCTCCTGCGCCTCGATGGGCCGGTCGCGCGGGTCCTGCACCGAAAGCGCGCTCGCGATGATGAGCACCTCGCGCATGGCCTGTTCGTCGCGGGCGGCGAGAATCATGCGGCCCACGCGCGGATCGAGCGGCAGGCGCGCGAGCTCGCGGCCGAGCGGCGTGAGCGCGTTGTCGTCGTCGACGGCGCCCAGTTCGCCCAGCAACTGATAGCCGTCGGCGATCGCGCGGCCCGGCGGCGGCTCGATGAACGGGAATGTCTCGATCGCCGTGAGATGCAGCGATTTCATGCGCAGAATCACCGCCGCGAGCGACGAACGCAAAATTTCCGGATCGGAAAATTTTGGCCGCGAAAGGAAATCGGGCTCCTCATAGAGGCGGATGCAGATGCCATCCGCGACACGGCCGCAGCGGCCCGCGCGCTGGTTCGCGGCGGCCTGCGAAATCGACTCGATCTGCAACTGCTCGACCTTGTTGCGGTACGAGTAGCGCTTCACGCGCGCGAGGCCCGTGTCGACCACGTAGCGGATGCCCGGCACCGTGAGCGAGGTTTCCGCGACATTGGTGGCCAGCACGATGCGGCGCGCGTTCGACGGCTTGAACACGCGCTCCTGCTCCTGCGCGGAAAGCCGCGCGAACAGCGGCAGGATTTCCGTGTGCGGCGGATGATGCTTGCGCAGCGCTTCTGCGGCGTCGCGGATCTCGCGCTCGCCGGGCAGGAACACGAGCACGTCGCCCGAGCCCTCGCGGCACAGTTCGTCGACGGCATCGACGATCGCGTCCATCAGATCGCGGTCAGTGTCGCGCTGCGATTTTTTCGTCGGCACGTTGCCCTGCGCGTTCTTTACCACGGGGCTGTCCTCCTGCACCGGGCGATAACGCACTTCCACCGGATAGAGCCGCCCGCTCACCTCGATCACGGGCGCGGGCTTCTCCTCGCTGCCGAAATGGCGCGCGAAGCGATCGGCGTCGATGGTCGCCGAGGTCACGATCAGCTTCAGATCGGGCCGGCGCGGCAGGATCTCTTTCAGATAGCCGAGCAGGAAGTCGATGTTCAGGCTGCGCTCGTGCGCCTCGTCGATGATGATCGTGTCGTAGGCCTTGAGCAGCGGATCGGTTTGCGTCTCGGCGAGCAGGATGCCGTCGGTCATGAGCTTGACCGAGGCGCCCGGCGCGAGGTTGTCGGTGAAGCGCACCTTGTAGCCGACTACTTCGCCGAACGGCGTGCCGAGTTCCTCGGCGATGCGCCGCCCCGTAGCCGACGCCGCGATCCGGCGCGGCTGCGTATGGCCGATGAGGCCCGTGCCGCCCGCGCCGCGCCCGCGACCGAGCGAGAGCGCGATCTTCGGCAACTGCGTGGTCTTGCCCGAGCCGGTCTCGCCGCTCACGATCACGACCTGGTTTTCGGCGATGGCGCGCGCAATCTCCTCGCGGCGGCCCGAGACGGGCAGCGCTTCGGGGAACGTGATCGGCGGAATGGGATTCGGCGCGATCGGGGGGCGTGGTTCGCGTTGTTCTCGTGGTTCACGCGGCGCGTGGGGCTGGCGTTCGGCGCGCGGCGCGCGCTCGCCTTCGTTGGCGGGGCGCGATGCGTTTTCGGATTTGGGCTTGCCGGTGTGCGGCGGATTCGGCCCGCGCGGCTGATCTGCTTGCTTCAGTGGCTTCGGTTGCTGCGTGCGCGGCGGTGGGTTGCGCGGCGTCTGCGCTTGCGCATTGCGCGGCTCGCCTCGCGGCTGTGCGCGCGGCGGCGTGTGCGTTTGCGGCATGGATGCCTGGGACTTTGCCTGCGGCGTGCGCGCCGGGGCTTGCCCTTGCGATCGTTCCTGCGTCGGCTGCGGCGTCTGCGCAGCCGCATGCGCCCCAGCGCGCGTTTCGCGCGGCGCGGCCTTCGCCGTGTCTAGCTCAGGCGCCGCTTGCGCGCGCTTCTGCTCGACAGGCTGGCCACCTTCCTGCCCGCTCTTTTTCTGCTTGCCCGCCCCGCCGCCCACGAGCGCGGCAAGCCGCTCGGAGGACGCCAGCTTCTGCCCGTCGCCATACTTCTGCGACGCGCGTTTTTCCTGCGCGCCGCCGTGCGCCGCGTCTTTCCCTGCAGGGGTGTTGCTGCCCTGCGCCGAGGCAGGTCTTTTGGGTACATTCGACATGGGGGCGCATTATAATCCCGGGCATGAATTCCCAAACCGACCTCGTCCCCGCCTCCGCGAGCGCGCCGGCCTCCGCCGCCGCGGAATCCGCTTCCGAGCAAGCTGCCCAGCAGGCCGCGCAGCACGCGCAGTTCGTCGACTGGATGCGATCGGTCGCGCCCTACATTCACGCCTTCCAGGGCAAGACCTTCGTCGTCGGCTTCGGCGGCGAGGTCGTGCACCAGAACCTGCTCAACGCGCTCGTCGCCGACATCGCGCTCCTGCAGGCGATGGGCATCCAGATCGTGCTCGTGCACGGCTCTCGCCCGCAGGTCGAAGAACAGATGAGCCTGCACGGCGTCGAGTCCGAGTTCTCGCACGGCATGCGCATCACGAATGCCCGCGCGCTCGAATCGGCGAAAGAAGCGGCCGGCGAAGTGCGCCTCGACATCGAGGCCGCGATCAGCCAGGGCCTGCCGAACACGCCGATGGCGCACGCGCATATCAGCGTGGTCTCGGGCAACTTCGTGACGGCGCGCCCGGTCGGCATTCTCGACGGCGTCGACTTCCAGCACACGGGCGTCGTGCGCAAGATCGACGCGGACTCGATCCGCCATTCGCTCGCGAGCCGCAAGCTCGTGCTGCTCTCGCCGCTCGGCTTCTCGCCCACGGCCGAGGCGTTCAATCTGTCGATGGAAGACGTCGCCTCGGCGGCGGCCATCGCGCTGCGCGCCGACAAGATCATTTTCCTCACGGAAACGCAGGGCTTGATCAGCGAGGAAGGCGAGCTGATCCGCGAAATGTCGCTCGACGACGCCTACAAGCTGCAGGAAAGCGGCACCGTGCTCGGCGACGCGGGCTTCTATCTGAAGCATTCGATCCGCGCGTGCCGCGGCGGCGTGGGCCGCGCGCACATCCTGCCCTACGCGCTCGACGGCAGCGTGCTGCTCGAACTGTTCCTGCACGACGGCGTGGGCACCATGATCTCGTACGAGAATCTGGAGAGCCTGCGCGAAGCGACGCCCGACGACGTCGGCGGCATTCTCACGCTGATCGAGCCGCTCGAAAGCGACGGCACGCTCGTGCGCCGCGGACGTCACCAGATCGAGCGCGACATCGACCACTTCTCGGTGATCGAGCACGATGGCGTGCTGTTCGGCTGCGCCGCGCTCTATGCGTATTCGCAGGAGCGCATCGGCGAAATGGCGTGCCTCACGGTCTCGCCCGAGGCGCAAGGCTCGGGCGACGGCGAGCGGCTCCTGCGCCGCATCGAGCAGCGCGCGCGGGCGCGCGGCCTCACGCGCATTTTCGTGCTCACCACGCGCACCGAACACTGGTTCCTCAAGCGCGGCTTCGTGAAGGCCACGGTCGACGACCTGCCCGAAGACCGCCGCCGCCTCTATAACTGGCAGCGCAAGTCGCTCGTGCTGATGAAACAGCTCTGAGCGTCGCCATCTACGGATGAAGCGCCCCGCCGCCCCCACATACGACTACAGGAGAAGCACAGCATGGCCCGTATGATCCAATGCGCGAAGCTCGGCAAGGAAGCCGAGGGACTCGACTTTCCCCCGCTGCCGGGCGAACTCGGCAAGCGTATCTACGAAAACGTCTCGAAAGAGGCATGGCAGGCCTGGCTCAAGCAGCAGACCATGCTCATCAACGAGAACCGGCTGAACATGGCCGATCCGCGCGCGCGTCAATACCTGATGAAGCAGACGGAGAAGTTCTTCTTCGGTGAAGGCGCCGATCAGGCGTCGGGCTACGTGCCGCCGACCGAAGGCTGAAACGCCTGCGCCGCGCGCCGGAATCCGGCTCCGGCGGGCCGTTTTCACGGCAGCACGGAAGGCGGCCAGACGGACTGCAAAAACCGCGCCCTCGGGTGCGGTTTTTTTATGCGCTTCATGCGTTCCCGCGGTGCGTTTCAGGAGCCGCCAGAATCGCGCTATCCCCCGCCACACGGGGCCGGGCGCCCCCGCCCCAAAGTCCCGCCGAACGGGCGGTTTGCGCGATCTTCAGCTATCGTGCTATCATGTCGCTTCGTTCAACAGGCATTAGTCATCAATTGCAGTCAGGCTGGCACCCCAAACCGCCTTCTTCCTGATTGCTTTCATACAAAAAGAACGCTCCGCCACGCGGGTTTCTTTTTCGTTCAGCGGCGCTTTACGGGTACCCTCGTACCGGTCCAGCGTCCTCATGCGTCCTGCCCCCCAACCACGGCCACGCAGGCGCGTAACGCTTACGCACAATTCGACCGAGTGTCGTTTCGCGACATCTCAGCATGCCACTCGTGCGCCGCCTGCCTTGCAGACGGACCGGGCGCCCGCCTTTTGTGGCGTTCCACGCGCGAAATGTCGCCGCTATCGCGAAACGGCACTCTCCGGCAACCGTGGCGGGTCTTTGCAGGCCCGTCGCTGTCATTGGAGATGCAAACCTTGACCGCTTCCACTTCCGGTAAATCGGCGACTTCGACCGATCTCACCCTCGACGACATAACGATCGTCGATAAAAGCCTCCTCAAACGCGCCGTCGGCGCCATGGCGCTCGGCAACGCCATGGAATGGTTCGACTTCGGCGTGTACAGCTACATCGCCGTCACGCTCGGCCAGGTGTTCTTCCCGTCGAGCAGCCCCTCGGCGCAGCTCATCGCCACCTTCGGCACCTTCGCGGCCGCGTTCCTCGTGCGCCCGATCGGCGGCATGGTGTTCGGGCCGCTCGGCGACCGCGTCGGCCGCCAGCGCGTGCTCGCGATGACCATGATCATGATGGCCTGCGGCACCTTCGCGATCGGCCTGATTCCGTCTTACCACTCGATCGGCATTGCCGCGCCCGTGCTGCTGCTCGTGGCGCGCCTCGTCCAGGGCTTCTCGACGGGCGGCGAGTATGGCGGCGCGGCGACCTTCATCGCCGAGTTCGCCACCGACAAGCGCCGCGGCTTCCTCGGCAGCTTCCTCGAATTCGGCACGCTGATCGGCTACGTGTTCGGCGCGGGCACGGTCGCCGTGCTGACCGCCGTGCTTTCGCACCAGCAACTGCTCGACTGGGGCTGGCGCGTGCCGTTCATGATCGCGGGCCCGCTCGGCCTCGTGGGTCTCTATATCCGCATGAAGCTCGAGGAAACGCCCGCGTTCAAGCGCGAAGCCGAACTGCGCGAAGCCGAAGAGCATGCGCGTCCGAAGCTCACGCTCAAGTCGCTCGTCACGGAGCACCTGCGCCCCTTCCTGCTGTGCGTGGGCCTCGTGCTGATCTTCAACGTGACCGACTACATGGCGCTCTCGTACCTGCCGAGCTACCTCTCGGCGACGCTGCACTTCAACGAGACGCACGGTCTGTTCCTCGTGCTGATCGTGATGGTCCTGATGATGCCGATGACGCTCGCGTTCGGCCGTCTCTCGGACGCCATCGGCCGCAAGCCGGTGATGCTCGCGGGCTGCGTGGGCCTGATCGTGCTGTCGATTCCCTCGCTTACGCTGATCCAGACGGGCGAGCTCCTGCCGGTGTTCTTCGGTCTCCTGATTCTCGGCGCGTTGCTCTCGTGCTTCACGGGCGTGATGCCTTCCGCGCTGCCGGCGCTGTTCCCGACCGCGATCCGCTACGGCGCGCTCGCCATCGGCTTCAACGTCTCGGTGTCGCTGTTCGGCGGCACGACGCCGCTGGTCGCCGCCTGGCTCGTCGAGCACACGCAGAACCTCATGATGCCCGCGTACTACCTGATGGGCGCCGCGGTGATCGGGATCATTTCCGTGGTGTCGCTGCACGAGACCGCACGCAAGCCGCTGCCAGGCTCGGCGCCGTGCGTGGGCACCCGGGCCGAAGCCCACGCGGTGATGCGCGGCGTGCGCGTCGCCCGCGAAATCGACGAGGATTACGCCACGCACGGCGCAGTGCGGGTGTAACGCAGTCACGAATGCAGCCGTGGCACACGTAGCGCCGTAGCGTTACGTGCTGCGGGTTACGTGCTGCGGATTTCGCATCGGAAATCTTCGAAGGTCAGCCACGTGCTGGCCTTTTTTGCGTCTTGCGCGCGCTGCTTCCGATGTGCGCAACGCCTCGAATAGACGCGACGTGCTCAATCGATCAGTCGAGTGTGCTCGATGTGCAGGACACCGTCCTTTCCGATCGTCAACATCGCAGCGGAAATGGGCAATTTGAAGCGGCGCGGTCCTGCGCTGCCCGGATTCACGTAGTGCACGCCGTCACGCATTTCGAGCGCCGGCTTGTGCGAATGCCCGCTGACCACGACGGCGATGCCCTGCGCTACCGGATCACCACGCAGATCGGGCAGCTCGTGGACGACGGCCAGCGCGATGCCGCCAATTTCGACGACGGTTTGCACCGGCAGCGCCTCGGCCCATGCGCCGCGGTCGTTGTTGCCGCGCACCGCGGTTAGCGGGGCAATCCGGGCGAGCTGGTCGAGCACGCCTTGCTCGCAAATATCGCCCGCGTGAATGATCGCATCGCTGCCCTCGAGAAAGCTCAGCAGCTCGGGCCGCACGAGATTGTGCGTATCGGAAACCAGCGCGACGCGCAGCGGACGTTGAGGTGACATGAGGCGGTGTTTCGTAACGGAAAAACGGTTGCGATACTGGCGGTGACCGGTCGTGCACAATTCGCACGATTCGGGCTCAGCCGATAGGGGCGATTATCGTCGACGTCACTGGCGCTGCTTGTCCGAAAGGAAATTTTCGTCGCGGCGCGCGCCGGTTCACTCGCGTTCGTCAGCGCCCGCGCCCGCACCAAAATACACAGCGAGCCAGACCGTGGGCGCCGCTGTGTCGGTCCACGCCACGCGGTGCCGGCAATGCGCGGGAATATGCACGTAGTCGCCGGGGCGCATCCGGTGGTGTGCGCCGCCTTGCGCCTCGAATTCCAGCTCCGCCGCGCCCGCGAGCAAAACCACCCATTCGTCGCGCGGGTCGTCGTACCAGAACCCTTCCGGACTCGCCTGCCCCGTCGAGACGATCCGCTCGATCAGCACGCCAGCCTGCGCGACGAGCCGCTCGAAACGCTCGTCACGCGCATCGGCTTTGATGCCGGCGTAGAGGTTGCCGACGTGGTTGCCTGCATGCTCGCCGGCCTGCGCGTTTTCGCCGGAAACGTTCATTCAAGCGGCCTCAATCCGTCGAGCAAAGTCGGCACCAGCTCGCTCACCGTCGGGTGGATGTGCATCGCGTACTCGAGCGTCGTGTACGGCGCATCGGCGGTCATGGTGTCGATGAAGGTGTGGATCGCCTCATCGCCTTCTATGCCAAAGATCGTCGCGCCCAGAATGCGCCGCGTCTGGGCGTCGACCAGCGCTTTCATGAACCCGTCTGTCTCGCCGCGCTCGCGTGCGCGGCCGACGCGCGACATCGGCATCGTTGCGATCAGCGCGGGCCGCCCGCTTGCGCGCACCTCGCGCTCGCTCGATCCCACCCGCGCAAGCGGCGGGTCCACGAACACGGCATAGGCGGGAATGCGCGTGTCGGCGCTGCGATGCGCGCCGTCGAGCAGATTCGCGGCGACGATCTGGTAATCGTCGTACGAGGTGTGCGTGAACGCCCCGCGCCCGTTCACGTCGCCGAGCGCCCACACGCCGGGCGCTTGCGTGCGCAGCTCGCCGTCGACGGGGATGAGTCCGTGCTTGTCTCGCGCGATACCCGCCGCGTCGAGCCCGAGATCGTCGGTATTCGGAATGCGGCCCGTGGCGAACAGCAGATGCGAGACGTCGAGCGCCTCGCCATCAAGCTCGATGCGGATGCCGTCCGGGTGCGTGACGCCAGTGCCGCTCACACCGAGCGGCGCCACGCTGCGCGGCGCGTTGCCGAAGCGAAACTCCACGCCTTCGCGCGCAAGCACGTCCTGGACGGCCTGCGCGACGTCGTCGTCTTCGCGAGCAAGTATGCGTTCCCCACGCACGAGCACCGTCACGCGGCTACCGAAGCGGCGAAACATCTGCGCAAATTCGAGCGCCACGTAGCTCCCGCCGACAATCGCCAGATGCGCCGGCACCGTCTCCAGAGCGAGCATCGTCGAGTTGGTTTCGTATCGGATACGGTCGAGCCCGGGCACGTCGGGCACGGCGGCGCGCGTTCCGGTGTTGATGAAGATCTCGGGCGCTTCGAGCGTCGTCGTTTCGCCCCCCGCCGATGTCACGCTGATCGTATGTGCCGCGGTGAAGCGGGCATGCCCCTGCAGCACCGTCACGTTGGGCGCATTGCGCAGCCAGCGCTCGACGCCGTCGCGCGACGCGCCGATGATGCGGTCCTTACGCGCCTTCACGAACGCGAGGTCGACGCTCACATCGACACCTTGCGCGCCGTTTTCCAAACCGCCCTGCGCGGCCCCGCCGATCCGCACGCCAAAGTCCGCCGCGTGACGCGCGACGTGCGCGGCACGCGCACAGGCCACATAGGCCTTGGTCGGCGTACAGCCGACATTGACGCAAGTGCCGCCGAACGCCGCGCGCTCGATCACCGCCGTCCTGCGCCCACTGGCGCCGAGCCGCACCGCGAGCGGCGGACCGCTCTGCCCCGTGCCGATCACGATCGCATCGAAACGCTGTGCCATGCCGACCTCCTCGCGAAATGTCCTGCCGCGCCCGTCTCACGTTCGCGCCATATTACGCCGCCGACGCATACCCCGCGCCTGGGTGCGCACGCCTCGTTCGCGCATCGGCACCCCGGTGCGACAGCGCGACGAAGCGGTCAAATGCCCCTGGTTTCGAATCGGAAAATGAGAAAAAAAGAGCCGCCCCAAATCATGAGGCAGCTCACAGGGTGACGTCACAACAGCAAACGGGCGATGCCGCTGCGCGTCGGGGGGGAATCGCCAAACCGGTACGCTATCTGTCGTTCGAAGTAAAACGGGATCAGTGGACGCGTTCGTCCAGCTCGGCACATCCATGGCTTGCGACCCAGAGTTCGCGCGAGCGCTGCAACGCCGCGCGCGCTCCGCGCGTCGCGACCATCAGTCCGATCTGACCCACGTTGAAGTCGAGCGACACCATCAACTGCATCAGATCCACCATCGGCAGAACCAGGGCTGGCTGATATAGCTGTCGTTCGATAAAGGATTTCATGACGGCTCCCGCTTGAGCCGCCGCGTCGTCGTGACGCAGCGGTATTCCAATGAGAGTCATTCTAGGAATGTAGCGTCTGCCGATAAATGGCCCGAACGCGAAGTCACTTGTCGCTATCCGCGAACAATCGGGCGAGGCAGCAGCGCAGGCCGCCGCGCTAACCGCGGGGAAAACAGCGAAGCAGAAAACAGCAGCGGGAATGAGCGACCCGCGGACCCGCACGCGCGGGCCCATGGCTCATTCGAGCGGCGTCGCCACGAACTCAGGCAAGGCTTCAGCGCGCAGGGAGTGCGCGGCGAGCGCCGGATAGCGCGCAGGATCCACGACGCCCGGCAAGATGTGCTGCGTAAAGCGCCAGGCCACGGCAGCCGTGATGTCGGCCTGCGTGATCCGCCCCGCGCACAGCCAGCCCGCGCGGCCGTTCAACAGCTTGTCGAGCACCGCGTACGCGGCGTGCATCTGCACATTGACACGCTCGAACCACGGCTCGTGCTGACGCTCCTCGGGCCGCAACTGGCGTTCGTATACCTGCTGCACCGTCTTCTCCATGGCCGCGAGCGCAAATCCGTTCACGCGCAGCGCGTAGGTGCGCTCCTGCGATTCCTCGGGCATCAAACGCCGTGCCGCCGGCACCTTGCGGTCGAGGTAGTCGAGGATCAGCGTGGAATCGATCAGCAGCGTGCCGTCGTCATCGATGAAGGTCGGCGCCTTCACGACTGGGTTGATCTGCGCGAACTCGTCGTAATGCCGGAACACCGACACGCTGCGATGCTCGAACGGCATCCCGAGTACATGCAGCGAAATCGCGACACGGCGCACATACGGGGAATCCATCATGCCAATCAACTGCATTGCTTCACCTCGTACGAAGAAAAAGGGGAACGGACAATCGATAGTGCAGCATCGGCCGATGTATTTCAAGATTGGCGGTCATCCATGCAGTTCGCCGTTCCCGATTTACGACCGCCGCATTCGCTCTCAATAAAACAGTGCCGGAATAAAAATCGCCAGAAAATGCTGACTGGAAAATTGCACGACCGGCCGAAAAATATGATGGATATCAAACATTAAATGAGCCGAAATATGGCCGTGTCGATGTGCCACGCAGGATTTAATTCGCTCAACGCTAAATTCATTAGCTGACGTCGTGCGTGACGCGACGCGCCATTGTTGCATCGCAACGTCCGCTTATTTGGGATGCCGCAGCAACATACCCGCGCGCACAGCCGCGTCATACAAGGCTCGACGGGTCGCAGGTCGCAACGCAAGGACGCCGAAGTATTACTCACCCTGCATTTCAAGGGGTTTTCGCGCGCCGCATGTGTTGCACTGCATCGCCGGGAAACTCCTGGATTCGTAGGCCGAAAGGCTGAGATAGTCTGCTTGCACAAGGAGACGAAATCATGAGACAAGCATTCAATGTTGGCGTTGTCATCGTCCTCGCACTCCTCCTGGGGAACCGGGTGCTGACGCGTGTACAGGCGCACGAGAGCGGCTCGGTCACCTGCGCGAAGGGCTCCGAACTCGTCCGGCTCGGCGCACTGGCGCGCGGCTTCACCGACATGGGGGCACGCAGCCAGGGGGAGAACTTCCTCTCGTCGTGCCTCGTTTCCGGGCAAGCGCAGGTTGGCGATATCGTCGCGCACGACTGAATTCTCTGAACCATCCCGGGCGCCTCCCGTGCGGGGCGATCTGAAAAGGCCGGCGCGGCTAGTCACGCCCTGCGACGGGCATATGGGCTTGCCACGTTTTGTGACATGACCGGACGTCGCGAATAGCGCTGCGCACGTCGTCTGCGAGCTTGTTAGCGCCCGCGCAAAGCGTATCTGCGTATGCTCGTTAGAGGTCCCTGGTTTGGGACCGCGTGCACAACGCAGTGCACGCCCTTATGGGCTGTGCTTCCACGTACGCCCCTCATAACGCCTTCGCTCGCCCTCAAGAACACGCGTTATTGAGCCCACGTTCCGATTCACAATCTATGTTAACTAACGTTTCCTCCGAGTTGCCAATGCCTGTGTTGGCGGCGACAATGGTGCGCGATCAGGAGGGAATTTATGAAAGGCAGCATCCTGTTGCTTGGCCTTGGCATGTTGACGGCATGCACGTCGGTCACCGGCGTGAATTCGAGACAGGATGGGCATCTTGCGGTAACCAGCCGGGCGCGCTGGGACATTGTCTCGTGGAACCGTGTGCGCAGCGCCGGCTTCAAGGAAGCACAAGCCTATTGCCGCAAGCAGCATAAGGAGATGCACGCCGTCGAAGTCCACAGCGAAGGCCTGCGCGGCGTCACCACGCAAACTGTAGAGGTAATCTTCGACTGTATCTGAGACGGCCTCCGATACGCCGTCCAGCCCCGCCCCTCAAGCGTTTCGCCGCTTTACCCAGCGCTTTTCGGACGCAAACCTTACATATCAGCAATGGTTTGTTGTCGTTCTCCCTGATATTCAATTCGCATCCTGCAGATACACTGACGAAACATTTTGTTACGTCTTGTATCATGCTCACAGCCTTCTACATCGTGTCGCCTTTGGCGATTGCGGCATTGTTCGGTTTTGCGCGGCTCGTCAACCCGCGCACCGGCCAGATCGGCAGCCGCTGACTGCACGCCCGCCGCGGCCCGGCGGAGATTCCGTCGAGCGCGTGGCCGCCCGGCTGACGCTTTGCGCCGCCACGCGCCTGTTCACGCGCGACCAGGCTCCATGAACTCGCCGGTTTGTCTCTCTTCCCCCTGGCCTATCCCGATTGCTGCGCGCGTCTGCACGCGTGAAACGCTCCGCATACCCCCAGCCACCCATAATCTCCGTCGGACCACGACGGAAAAGAAAAACCCGCGAAGCCTTAAGCTATCGCGGGTTTTCCGGAATCCAGCGGAATTCGCTGGAACAACATCTGGTGCCGGCGACCGGACTTGAACCGGTAAGCCGTGAGGCGGCGGATTTTCGTCACACTACGTCTTTCGACGCCGCCCGCGGGTCTTGCGGGTGTTCGTGCGCTGGACTATGCCTTCGCCCTAGCGATCCGGAGCGGTCAAGCCGCGCCAAAGCCTTAGGCGCCCCCCGTCTAGTCTCTACACCTTCCGGGCCGGCGCAAGAAAGCGCCAGCCGGCTTGGCTCGGCGTTGCCTCGGTGCAATGCGCGCTCGCGCATCGCAAAGTCCAGGGGTTTCGCCGAATTTGAGGGGTTCTGCACCGGCCGTTTCCGGCTGGGCACTCAATCTGGTTTTAAGTCCGCTATGTTTACCAATTTCATCACGCCGGCAAAGCGGACGCGATTCTACCACTGCCCCGCGCGCCCTCCCAAGCGCTCCGCGTCATCGGGCGGTCATATGCCCTTCTCATAATCGGCCCGTCGAAAACGTTTACATCGCTCGGGCCGCCAGCATGACGTCAACCATCAAGGATGTCGCCGCACACGCCGGTTTTTCGATTGCCACCGTTTCGCGCGCGATCAATGCGCCGCATACGGTCAATCCCGTCACGCTCGCCAAGGTGCGTGAGGCCATCGACGCACTCAAGTTCCGTCCGAGCCAGATCGGCCGCCAACTGCGCGGCGAACGCACGCGCCTGATCGGCGTGGTGCTGCCCACGCTCGCCAATCCGGTGTTCGCGGAGTGCCTGCAAGGCATCGACGAGCTCGCATCGGCACAGGGTTTCCGGCTCATGCTGATGACGACGCAATACGACGCCCAGCGCGAGCGCCATGCCATCGAAACGTTGCGCACGCAACTGGTCGAAGGCCTGATCCTGACCGTCGCCGATGCGGACACGCATCCGCTGCTCGACGAACTCGACGCCGACGGTCCGCTCTACGTGCTCATGCACAACGACACGAAGCGCCGCCCGTCGGTCTCGGTCGACAATCGCCAGGCCGCCTTCGATGGCGTGCGCATGCTGATCGCCCATGGGCATCGGCGCATTCTCATGCTCGCCGGCACGCTGGCCGCATCGGACCGCGCCCGCCAGCGTCACGCGGGCTACGTCCAAGCAATGGAGCAGGCCGGGCTCACGCCGGCGCCCGCGCTCGAAGTCGACTTCAATGCCGAGGCGCTCGCGCCTTCGGTGCTCGCGCACCTGAGCACGGGCCCGGCGCGGCCCACGGCCCTCTTTTGCAGCAACGATCTGCTCGCGATGGTGGTGATGCGCGGCCTGCGCCGCGCGCGTCTGCGCGTGCCGCACGACATGTCGATTCTCGGCTTCGACGGTCTCGCCGTGGGCGAGCTGCTGGCGCCGCCGCTCGCGAGCATCGGCACGCCGAACGGCGAGATCGGGCGCGCCGCCTGGCAGCGGCTCATGGCGCGCATCGGCGGCGAATACGCGGGCGCATCGCTCGGCCTCGCGCTGCCGCACACGCTGCGCGAGGGCGGCACGATTGCAGCCATTGCGAGCGCGCCACTTTCCGGGGCGCCAGGCCAGCGTTTCATGGCCGGCCCGACGCACGCCAGATTCAGGCGATCCAGCGCGCGACCGGCATTCGCGTGCCGTTCGACAACAAGAACTCGGGCCAGGCCATCGCCCAGTTGATGGCCGAGCAGAAGAGCCCGGTCGCCGATGTGGTCTATCTGGGCGTTTCCTCGGCGTTCCAGGCGAAGGACAAGGGCGTGATCGCGCCATACAAGCCCGCCCACTGGGACGACATTCCCGCGAACATGAAGGACCCGCAAGGCTACTGGTTCGCGATCCATTCAGGCACGCTGGGTTTCTTCGTGAACAAGGACGCACTCGAAGGCAAGCCCGTGCCGCGCTCGTGGGCCGACCTGCTCAAGCCCGAGTACAAAGGCATGATCGGCTACCTCGACCCGTCCAGCGCATTCGTGGGCTACGCGGGCGCCGTGGCCGTGAATCTCGCACTCGGCGGCACGCTCGATGACTTCCAGCCCGCCCTCACGTGGTTCAGCAAGCTCAAGGCCAACCAGCCGATCGTGCCGAAGCAGACCGCCTATGCCCGCGTGCTCTCGGGCGAGATTCCCATTCTGCTCGACTACGACTTCGACGCTTATCGCGCGAAATACAAGGACCATGCGAACGTCGAGTTCGTGATTCCGCGTGAAGGCACTATTTCGGTTCCCTATGTAATGAGCCTCGTGAAGAACGCGCCGCACGAGCAGAACGGCAAGAAGGTGCTCGATTTCGTGCTCTCCGACGCAGGCCAGAAGCTCTGGGCCAACGCGTATCTGCGGCCCGTGCGTGCGAGTGCGATGTCGCCGGAGGCGGCCGCGAAATTCCTGCCCGCGAGCGATTACGCGCGCGCCAAGCCCGTCGACTTCGCGAAGATGGCGGCGCAGCAGCAGGCGTTCGGCGAGCGCTATTTGCAGATCATGCACTGAGCGCGCACGGCGTTTCCGATCGTCAACCCCACGGTTTCCCGCACGTCATGCACGACCTCACTTTTCCCCTGCGCTGGCGCGTGGCGCTCGTGGCGCCCGCGCTCGCGGTGTTCCTCGCGTTCTGGCTGCTGCCGATGGCAGCCCTCGTCCAGATCAGCGCCGACGGTCATCTCATCGCCACATACGGAGCACTCCTGACCAATAGCCGCTACATGACGAGTCTGTTTCAGACCGTGCTGCTCTCGGCCGCGGTCACGCTCGCCACGCTGGCGATCTCGACGATCTGCGGGCTGCTGCTCGCGCGCCGCGAGTTTGCGGGCCGGCGCGCGCTCGTCGCGCTGCTGACGTTTCCGCTCGCGTTTCCCGGCGTGGTGGTCGGCTTCATGGTCATCATGCTCGCGGGACGCCAGGGCCTGATTGGCGCGCTCGCGCTGCGCTTCACGGGCGAGCGCTGGGTCTTCGCCTATTCGATGGCAGGCCTCTTCGCGGGCTATCTGTATTTTTCGATTCCGCGCGTGATCGTCACCGTCATGGCCTGCGCGAGCAAGCTCGACGCCTCGCTCGAAGAGGCGGCGCGCTCGCTCGGTGCATCGCCGTGGCGCGTGACGCGCGACGTGGTGCTGCCCGCGCTCGCGCCGGGCCTGATCGCCGCGGGCGCCGTGTGCTTTGCGACCGCGATGGGCGCCTTCGGCACGGCGTTCACGCTCGCCACCGACATCGACGTGCTACCCATGACGATCTATACCGAGTTCACGCTCAACGCGAACATGGTGACGGCAGCCGGGCTCTCGATCGTGCTCGGCATCGTGACCTGGGGCGTGCTCACGCTCGCGCGCAGCCTGACCGGCGCCTCGGTGGCGGCCACGGCATGAGCACCCTGCCCTCCCGCGAGCGCGACGAAGATCGCCGCTCCACTCACGTCGAGCCGTGCGCAGACGCAAACGCAAAGGCGCGCGCCACGCCGCCTGCATCGCATCGGCGCTTCGCGCTGCCGTCCGCTCGCGCGTGGATCGCCGCTGCGCAATGGCTCGTTACGCTCGCCACCTGCGCGTTCCTCGTCGTGCCGGTCGTCATGTCGATCATTGCGGGCCTCACCGTCAACTACTTTCGCGGGATCGCGAGCGGCCTCACGCTGCGTTGGCTCGGCGAAGTCTGGACGCAATATCACGCGTCGGCGTTCCTCTCGCTCGAAGTCGCCGCCGCGACACTCGCGATCACGCTCGTGACCGGCGTACCCGCGGGCTATGCGCTCGCGCGCAGCCGCACGCGCGTGTCGCGCATGATCGAGGAACTGCTCGTGATGCCGGTCGCGCTGCCCGGTCTCGCCTCGGCGCTCGCGCTGCTCGTCGTCTATGGCGGCTTTTCGGCGTTCCGCATGAGCGCTGCGTTCATCGTAGTCGGTCACGTCGTGTTCACGCTGCCGTTCATGGTGCGTCCCGTGGCCGCCGTCTGTGCGTCGTCCGACTTGCGCACGCTCGAGGAAGGCGCCGCGAGTCTCGGTGCGAACTTCGTGCAGCGCTTCTTCACGATCGTGCTGCCGAACGCGCGGCCCGGCATCGTCGCGGGCGCGCTCGCGGTGCTCACGCTGTCGATCGGCGAATTCAACCTCACGTGGATGCTGCATACGCCCGATACCAAAACGCTCCCTGTTGGCCTCGCCGATACCTACGCGTCGTTGCGCATCGAAGTGGGCAGCGCGTACACGATTCTCTTTTTCATCATGACGATGCCGCTGCTCGTGGCCATGCAGTGGTTGGGCGTGGCGACGCCCGGCGTGGACACATCCGGCGCCAACGCGCGTCACAAGCGCAACGCGGGCACACCACTTCATCAGGATTCCCAATGAAGCTCGATTCGATTCCGATCACGCTCACGGGCTGCGCGAAGACGTTTCGCGGCGCACGCGTGCTGGAGCCGCTCGACCTCGCGATCGGCGCGGGCGAGACGCTCGTGCTGCTCGGCCCTTCGGGCTGCGGCAAGACCACGACATTGCGCCTGATCGCGGGCCTCGAAACGCCCGACGCGGGCGGACGCGTGCAGTTCGGCGACGACGACGTGACTGCGCTGCCCATCGAGCGCCGCAAGGTCGGCATGGTGTTCCAGAACTACGCGCTCTTTCCGAACCTCAACGTGCGTAGCAATATCGGCTACGGGCTGCGAATCCAGCGCGTGAGCGCTGCCGCCGCGCGCGAACGCGTGGACGAGCTGCTCGCGATGATGCGCCTCGAAGCGCATGCGGACAAACCCATCGCCCAGCTCTCGGGCGGCCAGCGCCAGCGCGTCGCGCTCGCCCGGGCGCTCGCGCCGCGTCCGCGCGTGCTGCTGCTCGACGAGCCGCTCACGGCGCTCGACGCGCGCCTGCGTGACGCGCTGCGCGGCGAAATGAACGCGCTGCTGCGCGAACTCGGCGTGACGACCGTCTACGTCACGCACGATCAGGCCGAGGCGATGGAACTCGGCGAGCGCATCGTCGTCATGAGCGCCGGACGCATCGAGCAGATCGGCACGCCGCGCGAAATCTACTACCGGCCCGCGAGCCGCGCGGTCGCGCAATTCGTCGGCACGCTCAACCGCATCGCAGGACAATGGAGCGACGGCATGCTGCGCACGCAGGGCGGCGCGGTGTGCGCGAGCACCCCGCAGGCTGCGGGCGCGAACGAGCTCTACTTCCGCCCCGAGGACGCCACGCTGGCAGATCCCTCAAGCGCAGCGCTGCGCGGCGCGATCGAGCAATCGACGTTTCTCGGCGAGCGCACGCGGCTCACCATCGGCGGCGCCGCGCCCGATGCGCTTTTCGTCGACGTCGCGGGACGCATCGAGCTCGCGCGCGGCACGCCGGTGGGCCTTGCCATCGCCCCCGATGCGCTCATCGCGCTCGCGTAATTTCTGCCAACCGAGTCCTGCCAACCGAGGCCACTCATGTTGCTCGCCCAAATCAGCGATCTGCACATCAAGCCACCGGGCGCGCTCGCCTACCGTCGCGTCGACACGGCCGCGAGCCTCGCGCGCACCATCGCGAGCCTGAACGCGCTCGCGCCGCGCCCCGACGCCGTGCTCGTGACTGGCGATCTCGTCGATGCCGGCAACGCCGACGAATACCGGCATCTGAAGACCTTGTTCGCGAAACTGGAGATACCGTACTGGCTCCTCGTCGGCAATCACGATGGCCGCGAGGCGCTGCGCGAGGCGTTCCCCGAGCGCGCCGAACTCCGTGCGGGCGACCCGCGCTTGCCATTCGTGCAATACGCTGTCGATCTCGCCCCGCTGCGCCTGATCGCGCTCGACTCGACGGAGCCTGGACAAAGCGCGGGCACGCTGTGCGCCGCGCGCCTCGAATGGCTCGCGCAGCAGCTCGATGCGGCGCGCGGCAAGCCGACGATCGTCGCGCTCCATCATCCGCCGTTCGATTGCGGCATCGGCCATATGGATGCGATCCGTCTCGACGATGCCGCCGCGCATGCGCTCGAAGCGCTGATCGCCCGGCACCCGAACGTGGAGCGCGTGCTGTGCGGCCACGTGCACCGGCCGATGTTCGTGCGCTTCGGCGGCACGATCGCGAGCGCCGTGCCCGCGCCCGCGCACCAGGTCACGCTCGATCTCGCGCCCGACGCGCGCTCCACCTTCACGCTCGAGCCGCCCGCGTTCGCGCTGCATCGCTACGACGCGAAGCGCGGCATCGTCACCCATCACGCGTATGTGGACGCGGCAGACGGCCCCTATCCGTTCCACGAACCGTCGGGCGCGTTGATCGGCTGATGCATCGGCTGATGATCGCCCGATGATTGCCTGATGATCGGCTGGCGCATCGGCCGAACGCGGACCGGGGCATGGCCAGCACGATCGCACCCGCTCCGGTATGATCGGCACGCCCGGGCTCGCGAGCGACGCATGGTCGACGCGAGCCCGGTCTGCCTTCTCAGTACCCGTACCGCCGGGCGCCGCCCGCACTGCGCACATGTCCACACCCGATTCCGCATCCGCTGGCGAACGCCAGTCGTTGCGCGGCCTGCTGCTTCTGCTCGCGACCATCGCGGGCGTCGCGGTCGCGAACATCTACTACAACCAGCCGCTCCTCGACGACTTCCGCCAGACCTTCCCCGCCGGCGCCGCATGGATCGGCGCCGTGCCCGCCTCGACGCAGCTCGGCTACGCGCTGGGCATGCTCCTGCTCGCGCCGCTAGGCGACCGCTTCGACCGGCGCCGCATCATCCTCGTGCAAACGGCGCTGCTGTGCCTCGCGCTGCTCGCCGCCGCCACCGCGCCCACGCTGCCGGTGCTGATCGGCGCGAGCCTCGCCATCGGCGTGCTCGCCACCATCGCGCAGCAAGCCGTGCCGTTCTCGGCCGAGCTCGCGCCGCCCGAGGCGCGCGGCCACGCCGTGGGCACCGTGATGAGCGGCCTGCTGCTCGGCATCCTGCTCGCGCGCACGGCGGCCGGCTTCGTCGGCCAGTATTTCGGCTGGCGCACGGTATTCGGCGCGTCGATCGTGGCGCTGCTCGCGCTCGCCGTAGTGGTCGTGAAGAAGCTGCCGAAGAGCCAGCCGACCTCGACGCTCAGCTACGGCAAGCTGCTGGCCACGCTCTGGCATCTCACGGTCGAATTGCGCGGCCTGCGCGAGGCCTCGGCGATCGGCGCGTGCCTCTTCGCGGCGTTCAGCCTGTTCTGGCCCGTGCTCACGCTGCTGCTCGCGGGCGAGCCGTTCCATCTGGGCCCGCAGGTCGCGGGCCTGTTCGGCATCGTCGGCGCCGCGGGCGCGCTTGCGGCGCCATGGGCGGGCCGGTCCGCCGACAAGCGCGGCCCGCGCGCCGTCATCACGCTGTCGATCGCGCTCATCGCCGTCGCGTTCGTGATCTTCGCGTTCTCGGGCACGAGCCTGATCGGCCTCGTGATCGGCGTGATCGTGCTCGACGTGGGCGTGCAGGCCGCGCAGATCTCGAACCAGTCGCGCATCTACGCGCTGCGCCCCGAGGCGCGCAGCCGCGTGAACACCGTGTTCATGGTCTGCTACTTCATTGGCGGCGCAACGGGCTCGGCAGTGGGCGCGGCCACCTGGCATGCGTTCGGCTGGACGGGTGTGTGCATGGCCGGCCTCGGCTTCAGCGCGCTCGCGGCATGGATCCACTACGCCACGCGCGCGCAGCCAGGCGCGAGCACGCAAACGTCCTGAGCGCCTGCGCTGCACCACCGGGCACGGGACGTGCTGGCGAAGGTTTCCCTCACTGTGCGGAGAAACCCCTCATGAAACGCCTGATTGCCTTGCTTCTCGTCACCGCCTCGGTTGCGGCGCTGGCCGCCTGCAATACCGTTGCCGGCGCGGGCCAGGACCTGTCCTCGGGTGGCCACGCCATCACGAACAGCGCCGAGCAGGCCAAGTAAGCGGCGCGGCGATCGTGGCGCCGGCCCGTGTGCCGGCGCCACGACTGTTCATTTAGCGCGTGAATACAGGCTCAAAAACGCTTCGGGCTGCGAATGATCCATCCAGATCAGGACGCGCGCCGTCTGTCGTCGAAGATGAACGAGAGCCCGACGCTGCCGAGAATCAGCACGGTCGCGATGACCGTGCCGAGCGTAATCGGCTCGCCGAGTGTCAGCGCGCCCAGCCCCACCGCGACCACCGGATTCACGTACATGCAGCTACTCGCCACGATCGGGCTCGTGTGGCGAATCAGATAGCCATAGGCCACATACGCGGCCATCGTGCCGATCAGCATCAAATAGACGAACGCGACGAAGGGCAGGAACTGCAGCGTGCCCATGCGCTCGCCCGTGATCCATGCCACCAGCGTCGAGATCGCCCCACCGAGACCGATCTGCAGCGCCGTCGCGATGAAGAGATCGGCGGGCAATTCGAGCCGGCCCGCGAGATGCGCGCCGATCGCCCAGAACAGCGCGCCGCCGAGAATCGCAAGGCTGCCGCCCGCCGATCCGCTCGCGCCGCCGCCATGGCTGAGAATCGCGATGCCGACGAGCCCGAGCGCCACCGCCGCCCACTCGCCTTTGGCGACGCGCCGCCCGGCCGCGGCGGCAATAAGCGTGGCGAATAGCGGCACGGTCGCGACCATGACCGCCGCCGTACCCGTGCCGACCGTGCGCATGCCGTAGGCCAGCATGCCGCTCGACAGCCCCACCAGCATCGTGCCGACGACGCCCGCGTTGCGCACCTGCGTCCAGGTCGGCATGACGGGACGCCGGCGCACCGCGAACACGAACAGTCCGATGCCTGCGAGCAGATTGCGCAGGCCCGAGAGCAGCAGCGGCGGAAAGGAGCCCAGCGCCACGTGCACGCCCAGATAGGTCGAGCCCCAGACGAAGTAGACGACCGCGAGCGATAGCGCGACACGGCCGCTGCGCGACTGCGGCAGCCGCACGCTGCGCGCGAGGCGCCAGCACTGGGCGCCTGCCTGGATCAGCGCCTGCAGCAGCCCTTGGGCAAGGGCGCCGCCGGTCCGGCGGGAAGGCAAACGGGGAGGCATCGTCATTGCACCGCGGTGGGATTGAGGGCGAACCGCGGACATCCCGCCGGACGTGAGACGGGACGAATGAGGCGCAACGGCATGATGGAAGCGGCGAAAAAGAAAGTGCGAGATGTACCCGGGAATGAGGGCACGAAGGACATGAGAGACACCACAAAACGCCCGATCCGGGCGCCACGCATTATGCAACAAGGCACCTCGTTGCGGACGCAGCGAGCATGCTTTATGCGCGGGCGCGCTGCTTGCGCGCAACGCTTGTTGAAACGGAGCGCCAGCACGCACGGCCCGACGGCTTTCGCGCACGCCAATGCGTGACAAGACGCCGCTCTAGTCCGCGTCGCCCACGGTCAACGAGACCGTGTTAGCATGCCATTTTCTTTCATAAAACTTTCAATTCCGTCGTCCGTCATGCATCTGCCGCTCACGCACCTTGCCGTGCACCTCGCCGCATCCTTGCCGCCGCGCTCCCAGCGCGGCGCGCTGGCGTGCGCGGGAGCGTTTCCCGATGCGCGCGCCGCCCGACGACACCTCCCCGGCGACCCGGCCCCGCTCGCCGCCGCCCGGCGTCCATACTGAACCCCACTCCGCTTCCGGAGCCGTTCGGTCGGGCTCCGGGCCGATCCTCCACTTTTTTCAATTCCGGATCGTAAGGAGAACCCTCATGTCGAAGAAAATCCGCTATCTGACCGAGCTCGATCTCGCTCGCCTCGAAAAATGCGCCGCCGAACCGGGCGCAGCGCCCGCGCGCCAGATCATGCTCGACGAATTGCTCGAACGCGCGGAGATCGTCGACCCGCGCAAGGTCGCGTCCAATGTCGTCACCATGAACTCGCAGGTCACGCTCGTGAACGAACGCACGGGCGAGAGCGTCACGTTCACCGTGGTCTACCCCTCGAGCGCCAACCTCGACGCCGGGCGCCTGAACGTCTTTTCACCGGCGGGTCTCGCGCTGCTGGGCGCGAAGCGCGGCGAGTCCGTGCGCTTTACGCCGCCGAGCGGTGCCGTCGAAACGTTCAAGATCGACCGCATCCTGTTTCAGCCCGAAGCCGCCGACGATTTCACGCTTTAAGCGCCGCATGCCCTCGCATGCCCTCGCCTCGCCTGGCACATTTCGCACGCGAGAGCACTTGCCAGATCGTCGCAGCGCGGTGTATCGTTTGGCCTGCTTACGCGGGGGTCCTGCGTCATGCGCTGCTTCGAATCGTTCAGACGAATGTTCAAGCCGCGTATTGCGTGGGTGAGAAATACCCTTTGAACCTGATCTGGATAATGCCAGCGCAGGGAAGCGTCCGGACTTTGCAGCATCGCTAAAAGCTTCATCCCTCAAAGCGAAGTCCGTCCACGTTCCGTCTCATCTCCTGCTAAGCCGCTGTTCCCACATTGCTTTGCATGGAGAGAGGCATGAACGCCAACCCGAAGTTCGTTTCCGCCAACGCGCACGTCGACGAAGCCGCAATCGCGCCGCTGCCGAATTCCCGCAAGATCTACGTGAGCGGCTCGCAGCCCGACATCCGCGTGCCGATGCGCGAAATCACGCAATCGGATACGCCCACGGGCTTCGGCGGCGAGAAGAATCCGCCGATCTACGTCTACGACACCTCGGGTCCGTACACCGATCCCGAAGCGAAGATCGACATCCGCGCGGGCCTGCCGGCGCTGCGTCAGGGCTGGATCGAGAAGCGCGGCGACACCGAAGCGCTGTCCGGCCTCTCCTCCGACTACGGCCGTGAGCGCGCCGCCGATGCGGCCACGGCCGAACTGCGCTTCCCGGGCCTGCATCGCACGCCGCGCCGCGCGCAAGCCGGCAAGAACGTCACGCAGATGCACTATGCGCGCCAGGGGATCATCACGCCCGAGATGGAGTTCATCGCGATTCGCGAGAACCAGCGCCGCGCCGAGTATCTGGAAAGCCTCAAGACGAGCGGCCCGAACGGCGCGAAGCTCGCCGCGATGATGGGCCGCCAGCACCCGGGCCAGGCGTTCGGCGCCGCCGCTTTCGGCGCGAACGCGCTGCAGGAGATCACGCCCGAATTCGTGCGCGAGGAAATCGCGCGCGGCCGCGCGATCATCCCCGCGAACATCAATCACCCGGAAAGCGAGCCGATGATCATCGGCCGCAACTTCCTCGTGAAGATCAACGCGAACATCGGCAACTCCGCGGTCACCTCGTCGATCGGCGAGGAAGTCGACAAGATGACGTGGGCGATCCGCTGGGGTGGTGACACGGTCATGGATCTCTCGACCGGCAAGCACATTCACGAAACGCGCGAATGGATCATCCGCAATTCGCCGGTGCCGATCGGCACGGTGCCGATTTATCAGGCGCTCGAAAAGGTCAACGGCAAGGCCGAAGACCTCACGTGGGAAATGTTCCGCGACACGCTGATCGAGCAGGCCGAACAGGGCGTCGACTACTTCACGATTCACGCGGGCGTGCGCCTGCAATACGTGCCGCTCACAGCCAACCGCATGACGGGCATCGTCTCGCGCGGCGGCTCGATCATGGCCAAGTGGTGCCTCGCGCATCACAAGGAGTCCTTCATTTACGAGCATTTCGAAGAGATCTGCGAAATCATGAAGGCCTATGACGTGAGCTTCTCGCTCGGCGACGGCCTGCGTCCGGGCTCGATCTACGACGCCAACGACGAAGCGCAGCTCGGCGAACTGAAGACGCTCGGCGAGCTCACGCAGATCGCGTGGAAGCACGACGTGCAGGTGATGATCGAAGGTCCGGGCCACGTGCCGATGCAGCTCATCAAGGAGAACATGGACCTGCAACTGGAATGGTGCGACGAAGCGCCGTTCTACACGCTCGGGCCGCTCACCACCGACATCGCGCCGGGCTACGATCACATCACCTCGGGCATCGGTGCCGCGATGATCGGCTGGTTCGGCACGGCGATGCTCTGCTACGTCACGCCCAAGGAACATTTGGGTCTGCCGAACAAGGACGATGTGAAGGAAGGCATCATCACGTACAAGCTCGCGGCGCACGCGGCTGATCTCGCGAAGGGCCATCCGGGCGCGCAGGTGCGCGACAACGCCCTTTCGAAGGCGCGCTTCGAGTTCCGCTGGGAAGACCAGTTCAATATCGGCCTCGATCCGGACAAGGCACGCGAGTTCCACGACGAAACGCTGCCGAAGGACTCGGCCAAGGTCGCGCACTTCTGCTCGATGTGCGGCCCCCACTTCTGCTCGATGAAGATCACCCAGGACGTGCGCGACTTCGCGGCGAAACAGGGCATGAGCGACGACGAGGCCCTGAAAAAGGGCATGGAAGTGAAGGCCGTCGAGTTCATCAAGCAAGGCGCGGAAATTTATCAGCGTCAGTAAGGCAGCCAGGACCGTTCGCTGCGTTGCACGATGGCGCGAAGGCGCGCCTCGCTTGCGGCGTGGCGAACCGGCTGCTGCGCGAGCGCGCTCCCGTCCGAAACATTTTCTAACGACTCCGACAACTCACTGACAAGCGCACACACCCGGATACGGGTCGCGCCACTACGATGGGTGTATTGAAGGTGCGCAAAGGGCACAGTAGTCGCCGCCCCCGGATGCGCACCTCGGCAGATGACCCACCGACGCAGCGAAAAACAACGACATTACGACAGGCAAATCGGCTTCCAACGCCGGCTTCAGAGAGGATACGCGGCGCATGTCTCGCAAGAGCATGCGCCGCGTTTGTATTCGCGGTTTGGATGGGTGCGGTGTTCACACACAGCCGCGCCATTTCGTGAAATATCCGGTTATGCGCGCGCAACACGGCGCAACACAAAGTGGCTGCAACGAGCGTAAGCTCGATCGATCAGGTTTCGGGGATACGACGCCTCAACGCGCCTGATCGTCAGCTTTGTGTGGGACAGGAGTCCGCCATGAATCGCCCTTCAACCGCCCTCGCCTCGCCTTGCGTATCGCGCCCGCTCAAGCGCGTCTCGACGCTCGGCGCAGCCGCCGCGCTGCTCACGCTTTCGGGCTGCTACTACTATTACCCGTACGGCTATGCGCCGTACTACTACGGCACGGCGCCCGCCGCGGGCACGCAGCAAGGCAACGCAGACCTGCAGACCAGCCCGCAGGCGAACCAACCGCCCAACCCCGCTCCCGCCGCCATCCCCGACGCGCAATACCCCGGACCGCTCTATCCGTCGCCGCCCGTCGCCATCGCGGTGCCCGCTTATCCCGCGTATTACCCGTACCCCGCGTGGGGATGGGGCGCACCGGCTGTCTCGTTCGGCTTCGGCTACTGGGGCGGCGGCTGGCATCGCTAGGGAGCGTTCGCACCTATAGCCAGGATCGACTGGCATGGGCGCGAACCGTCGCCCGGCCGCTCCCGCGCCGCACGACCGTACTTTCCCTCCTTGACGCTCCCGAACCATTTTCTATCCTGCTATTGGGCATCGGGGACTGAAGCACAGCCTTACTGAATTCGCCCTCCCACACGACGGCGCCCCGCTTCCATCGCGGGCGTCGCGCGCGCCGCCGACGCCACGCCCGGCACACCCTTGCGCACGCACGCATCGGTGCGCCGATACGAATCAGCACAAAGGAGACGTCATGTTCCATCAGCTGTTGACTCCCATCGGCAACTCGCTATTTCTCTCGTTCCTCGTGGCCGTGCTGCCGATCGCCGTGGTGCTCGTCCTGCTCGGCTGGGCGCGCCGGCCCGCGTGGCAGGCTTCGCTCGCGGGCCTCGTCGTGGGGCTTATCGTGGCCATCGTGGGTTGGCAGTTTCCGGTCAATCTCGCCATCAGCTCGGTGCTCAACGGCGTGGTCTTCGCGCTGTGGCCGGTCATGTGGATCGTCGTCACGGCCATCCTGCTCTACAACATTGCGCTGCGCTCGGGGCGCTTCGCGGCCTTTCGCATGTGGCTGCTCGACAATCTGCCCAACGACCGGCGCATCGTGCTCGTGGTGGTGGGCTTCTCGTTCGGCGCGCTGTTCGAAGGCATTTCGGGCTTCGGCACGCCCGTCGCGATCACGAGCTCGCTCTTGATCATGCTCGGCTTCCCGACGCTCGAAGCACTCACCTTCACGCTGATCTTCAACACGGCGCCCGTGGCGTTCGGCGCGCTCGGCGTGCCGATCACGGTGCTCGGCGCGGTCACGCACCTGCCCGCCGACGTGCTCGGCCAAATGGTCGGCCGCCAGTTGCCGTTCTTCGCGCTCGCGCTGCCCTTCTACGTGATCACCATCTACGCGGGCGTGGGCGGCATGCTGCGCATCTGGCCGGTGCTGCTGGTCTCGGGCGGCAGCTTCGCGATCACGCAGTTCGTCACCGCGAACTTCATCAACTACAGCCTCACCGACGTGCTCTCGTCGCTCGTCTCGCTGATCCTCACGATCCTGTTCCTGCGCGTCTGGAAGCCCGCGCCCGATGCGCGCTTCGAGATCAAGGTCGACCGCGCGAAGGAAGTGCGCGGCGACATCCCGGGCGCGCAGGGCTGGTATCCGTGGATCATCGTGGCCGTGGTCGTGATTCTCTGGACGATCGCCAAGGTGTTCGCGATCGGCGACATGAAGGTGCCCTGGCCGGGCCTCGACAAGGCCGTCTACATCACGCTGTACAAGACATCGTATGGCGCGGTCTGGGACTTCCAGCCGCTCGGCACGGGCACGGCGATCCTGCTTGCGGCGATCATCACGGCGTTCATCGTGCGGCTGAAGCCCGCCGACTTCGGCGGTGCGATCGTCGACACCTGGGTGCAGACGCGCATCGCCATCCTGACCGTCGCGACCATCGTCGGGCTCGCGTTCCTGATGAACTACTCGGGACTCACCTACACGCTGGGCCTCGGCGTCGCCTCGGTGGGCGCGCTGTTTCCCCTCGTCTCGGCGTTCCTCGGCTGGGTCGCCGTGTTCCTCTCGGGCAGCGACACCTCGGGCAACGCGCTGTTCGGCAATCTCCAGGTGGTGGCCGCGAACCAGCTCAACCTGAACCCCGTGCTGATGGCGGCGACCAATTCGTCGGGCGGCGTGATGGGCAAGATGATCTCGCCGCAGAACATCTCGACGGGCGTCGCCACCACCGATCTCAAGGGCAAGGAAGGTCACGTGTTCGCGAAGACCTTCAAGCACTCGATCCTCTTGACGATCCTGCTCGGCATTCTCGTGTGGCTCCAGCAGAACGTGTTCACGTGGATGATTCCGCCGCATTGAAGGCGCCGTGCGGCACGCGCCGCATGTGAAACGCCATAAAAAAACCGCCTGCGAATACACCGGTTCGCAGGCGGTTTTTTGTCGGCTGCGGCAACCCGTGGGCCGCCCGCCGCATCTCGATGACGCTTACTGCAACTGCTCGACCACGAGGTTCATGATCTCGCGAGCGGGCTGCGACGCGTCGATCTGACCTTTGTCGTCGACGACCGACACGCGGGTCTGGTTCTCGGTCACGGCGCGCACGTTGAGCTTGTACTGCTTCGCGACCTTGTCCTTGTGGCCGTGGAAGAGCTGGCTCCAGAAACCCTGCTCGGCCGAGGTCATGTCCTTCGGATCGACGTAGCGCAGGTAGTAGATGCCCTTCGAGCGGTCGCGGTCGTCCACCGTGAAGTTCGCGCGGTCGAGCGCGACGCCCACGCGCAGCCACGCGCGGTCGTAGGGCTCGGACAGCGTGAGCTCGGTCGAAGTGTACTGGCCACCTGCCACGTTCGCCGAGGATGCGTTGCCCGGCGTGCTCTGACCCACGGCGGCGGCGTTCTGCGCCGCGATGGCGGCCGCTGCCGCGTCAGGCGCCTTCGACGACGCGCTGGTCGCGTTGGCGGCACTGGCGTTGGTCTTCGCATCGGCCTCGGCGGCGATCTGCGCGTCGGGGACGCCCGGCTTCGCGTTCGCGAGCGTCATCATGAGCCGCTTGAGGTACTCGGTTTCGAGCGCCGGATCGTTGGGCTTCGGCTCCCACTTGCTGGTGTCGTTGTTGGTGCCCGTGAGCTGCTCGCTCAGGCCCTTCTGGCTGATGAAGATGTACGTGCCGCCCGTGGGCGACGTTTCGAGGCGCGTGCGGTACTTGTTACGCTCGGCCGTAACGTACGAATTGCCCGTGGCCCACGACAGCGTGTTGCGGATGAGCCCGTCGTTGATCTTCGGATGGGTTTCGTTCCAGTCGGTTTCCATCACGCCCTTGTCGCGCTGGTCGACCACCAGCAGGAAACCCTGCTCCTGCCAGAAGCGGCGCACCTGCGGCCAGACCTGGTCGGGCGTGCGGTTGTCGATGACGAGCCAGCTTTCCGTGCCGTCACGCTGAATGTGCATGCCGGGCACCTGCGGGAGCACCTGGGTCTGGTCGGACGGCGGCGCTTCGGCCTGAACCTGCTTGAGCGCGGACAGCGAGGTCTCGCCGCCCTGCGGGGGCAGCGAGCGCTGGTCGGCCGACTCGTCGAGCATGTTCGGCGGAACGGCCAGCGACGCCTGTTTCGCCTTCGCGTCGCTGCGGTAATCGATCTTGCCGGGCGTCGGCGAGCTGCAGCCGGCGACCAGCCCGCCCGCCATCAGGAGCGCGAGCGCGCGAGCGGCAAGACGTTGGTGAAAATCACTCATGTTCGGGTAATCCCTTCGGCTTAGGCCACGGGCTAGTTTCCGTGGATCAACCAGCCATTTTACCGGCGAGTCGCCGTGCTGTGCAAAAACCGGAGTCCGGCGGCGGTATCGGATGCGTGTCGAGCACGCGAACCGGGCCGGCAGACGATGCGCGAGCCGGTCGCGCAGCCGGTTTCGACCGCCCCGATGTAACGTTCATCCACATTTCAAAAAGTCCTCTCCCAAGCTTCAAGTCAGACAAATTCTCTTTTAAATCAAAGCATTATGAGGAAGCGCGCGCGACCGTCGAGTTTATGCATTTCGGTATCGACGTCATTCGAGCCTTGCACGCGCGACCCGGTGCTAATTTCCCCAAGAAAAAAGAGATAAGTCCGAAGAACACCATACGGAGAGCTTCATGAACACTTGCAGCCGCTTGCAGGCGAGCCGCGTCGCGGCCTTCGCCTGCCTCTTCTCGTGCCTGGCGGCCGGCCCCGCACCGGCCTGGGCGGCCCTCGGCGACACGGTCGCCTCCGGCGTCTCCCCGACGCCCGCGACCGCCGGCGCAACGCTCGCGGGCAGTGCGGCGCGCGTGACGAGCTATGTCGACGCGGGTGGCACGCACTTCAACGAGTACATCGCGAGCCGCAGCGGCGAGATTTTCGCCTACGTGTGGCAAGGCCCCACCCCGCCGGATCTCGATGTGCTGCTCGGTCAATACGCCGCCGCCTGGCGCAGCGGCGCCGCCGCGCTGCACGCGAGCGGACGCGACGGCCTGCACGCGGCGCGCGTCGATACGCCCACGGTCGTCGTCGAGTCGGGTGGCCACATGCGCAGCTATATCGGCCGCGCGTGGCTGCCAGGGGCGCTTCCCGCTGGCGTCACCGAAGGGGATCTGCGATGAGCGCGCCCGCACGACACGCTTCGGAACGCGCCTGGCTCCCGAGCGTGCTCGCAGGCGCAGGGCCGTTCGTGATGGCCGCCATCCTAGCCTTGGCCCTCGCGGGTTGCGGCGGCGACGGCAACAGCGGCACGGTAAGCACCACGATGCCCGCGAGCGCGCCCGCTGCCGCAAGCGCGCCATCGGCCTCGTCCCCGGCGAGCCCGTCATCGCCGGACAGTTCGAGCACGTCGGGCACGGTGCCGCAATCGACTACGCCGAACGTCGTCGCGGTCAGCGTCGCCGCGACGCCCACCTCGACGCGCAACATGCTCATGGCGAGTGTCACCGTGTGCGTGCCGGGCACGAGCACCTGCGCGACCATCGACAACGTGCAGGTCGACACCGGCTCGCAGGGCCTGCGCCTGCTCGCCTCCGCGCTGCCGGCCGGGTTCGCGCTGCCCGCGGTCGCCGCGGGCGCCAGCGCCTCGCCCGCGGGCGAATGCTCGGCCTTCGGCACCGGCTACACGTGGGGCGCGGTGCGCAGCGCCGACGTGCGGCTCGCGGGCGAAGTGGCGCCCGCGCTGCCGATCCAGGTGATCGCCGACGCGTCCGTGCCGACCACGCCGGGCGTCTGCCAGGGCTTCGGGCTCGCGATGATCAACACCACGGCGCTGCGCTCGAACGGCATTCTCGGCGTCGGACCGTTCAGCGCCGACTGCGGGGCGACCTGCGTCAACGGGGCCAATAGTTCGTGGTACTACGCATGCCCTTCGGGCACCTGCACGCCCAGCACGCAGCCGCTCGCGCAGCAGGTGAGCAATCCCGTCGCGGCCTTCGCGACCGACAACAACGGCGTCGTGATCGATCTACCAGCCGTATCCGATACGGGCCAGAGCAGCGTGAGCGGATCGCTGATCTTCGGCATCGGCTCGCAAGCGAACAATGGGCTCGGCGGCGCGACCGTGCTGCGCGCGAACACGGTGTCGGGCTTCGTGACGACCACGACCTCGGACGGCAGCGTCTATGCCCTGAGCTATCTGGACAGCGGCTCGAACGGCTTTTTCTTCTCGGACGCGGCGCTCACGCGCTGCGGCGTCTGGTATTGCCCGAGCGCGCCGCTCAGTATCGGCGCGACGATTCAGGGCACGGACGGCGTGAGCGCGCCGGCCTCGCTCCCGGTCGCGAACGCGCAAATGCTCTTTGCGAGCGGCAACTGGGCGTTCGACAACCTCGCGGGCTACAACGGCAACATGTTCGGCTGGGGCTTGCCGTTCTTCTTCGGGCGGCGCGTCTATACGGCGATCGAAGCCCAGGTGACGCCCGCGGGCACGGGGCCGTATTTCGCGTTCTGAGCCTCGGGCGGGCGCGGCTTACTCGTCGTCGGCGCCCGGCGCGGGCGTGGTCTTCGCGAGTGCGGCCGGCGAGAGCCAGCGGAACGAGAGGAGGCTCCCCGTCTTGTCGTAGGTGCACTCGGCGGCCGTGGACGGAGGCGGCGCCTTGTGCAGGCCGAGCTTCACGGCCAGCGCGGCCATCGGCGTGGTGGGCTTGCTTTCGGCGACCGGCGCCGAGGAGGCCGATGCGGCGGAAGCGGCCGATGCGCCCGACGCGGCGGATACCGCGGGTACCCCGGACGCCGGCACGCCGTGCTGCGCTGTCGAGGCCACCGTCGAAGCCGGCGCCACGGGCGCGCCCGACGCGCCCACGGTGGAAACCACAGGCGCACCGGAAACAGCCGACGCAGCCGACGCGCTGAGCACGCCCGACGCCGGCAGCGCGCCGCGCGCGAGCGTCCCTTCGACGACGACGCGCTTGCCGCGATACGAGACCGCGGTATGGGTGACGGACAATTCGCCCAGCGACGCATTGCCGAGCCGGGTGCGCATTTCCTGCTCGCACGCGCTGGGGTTCTGATACTGCGCGACGCATCCCGCGAGCAAAGTGGCACCGGCGGCGAGGCCGACGAGGCAGGCTTTCCGTTTGTTCATCGCTCTTGTTGCGCTTCTCGCGCGGTTCGGTTTTCAGGCTGGGCAATTGTAGCGTACAGGCCGCGAAGACCCGAGACGCATCGGTCCCTCCGGGCCGCGCGATGGCGCTCGTGCCGATGGCCGCCGCGACCGGCGCATGCGAAGCGCGCCGGCCTGCTATCATCGCGGCTGTATATCCATACAGTGCCGCGCGTGCTTCCCGAAACTCCCGATCCGTTTTATTACCTCGCGAACTTCGAGCGCGCGCTCGCCTCGCTCGATGCGCGCTGCGCCGACCTGTTCGACGCCGCCGAGCGCCGTTTCGTGCAGGGCTTCGGCGCGTTGCCGCGCGCCCCGCGCGCTCTGTTCGTGCGGATGCTGATGCGCAAGGGCCCGCATTTTCGCGCGAGCAAGCTCGATTACGCCGAGATTGGCTGCCCGCGCGCGGCAGCCGCTCCGCTCGTCGAGGCGGGCTGGCTGGACGCCGCGCCCGTGCTCGCGCTCGACGCGCTCGCGGCGCTCGTTACGAAAGCCGAATTGCAGACGCTGGCCGCGCGCCTCGCGGCCGGGATTCAGGCGCACGACGTGCCCGATACTCCTGATTCGCCTGACCTGCCGGGGCCGCTGGACGAGCCGAATGCCGCCGTCCCCGCGCATGCCATACCCGCCTCGCGCACCTCACGCGCGACCCGCGCCGAAACGCTCGAAGCGCTGCAAGCCGCCGCGCCCGAGGCGCGCGGCTGGCCCGCGTGGTTTCCGGGCTCGGCCGATACCGTCTTCCATCTGGCCGCCGCGCCGTTGTGCGAACGGCTCAGGCTGATGTTCTTCGGCAACCTGCGGCAGGACTGGACCGAGTTCGTGCTCGCCGACCTCGGCGTCTATCGTTACGAGCCGGTGCCGCTCGATAGCGCATCGCGCGCATTCCAGCAGCGTGCCGACATCGACGCGTATCTCGCGCTGCGCGACTGCCGCGAGACCTTCGACCTCGCGCCGGACGCGACAAGCGCCGTCGCGGCCCTCGGCAGCGCGCTCGATACGCTCGACACCCTCGCGCCACACACCCGGCACAACGACTGGCTGCGCTCGCGTCACGACCGGGTGCGCCACGCGGCGGGCCAGGCGGCCGAGCGCCTCGGCGAGCAGGCGCTGGCATGGCGCGCCTACGCCGACTGCGGCCACCCCGAGTCGCGCTACCGGCGCGTGCGCGTGCTCGAGCAACTGGGCCGCCGCGACGAAGCCCTCGCGCTCGCCGAAGCAATCACGGGCGCGCCCGCGAACGAGGAGGAAGCGCAGCGCGCGACGCGCACCCTCGCGCGCCTCCAGCGGCGGCGCGCCATAAAGAAAACGCAGACGACGCCCGACACGCCGACTTTCGCAAGCGCCGAACTCACGCTGCCCGCCGCCTGCGCAGGCCTGCGCGTAGAAGAAGCCGCGCGCCAGAAGCTCGAAAGCGCCGAGGCGCCCGTCTTCTACGTCGAGAACACGCTCATCAACAGTCTCTTCGGCCTGCTCTGCTGGCCCGCGCTGTTCGCGCCGCTGCCGGGCGCGTTCTTCCATCCGTTCCAGCGCGGCCCCGCCGACCTGCACGCCGCCGACTTCGTCGCGCGCCGCGCCGGGCTCTTCGCCGCGTGCCTCGCCGAGCTGGAAAGCGGCACCTGGCGCACGACCATCGAGCAGCGTTTCGGCGAGAAGTACGGCACCCAGTCGCCCTACGTCGCGTGGCCCGCGCTCGACACCGCGCTGCTCGCGCTGGCGCTCGACTGCTTTCCGGCCGCGCACCTGAAGCTATGGTTCGAGCGCCTGCTGCGCGAGCCCGGCGCGAACCGTTCGGGCCTGCCCGACCTCGTGCGCTTCTGGCCACGCGAGCGACGTTACGAGCTGATCGAGGTGAAGGGCCCCGGCGACCGGCTGCAGGACAACCAGCGCCGCTGGCTCGCGTACTGCGCCGCGCATGGCCAGCCTGTGACGGTGCTGCAGGTGCGCTGGGCCGAACAGGACAACGCGTCGGCGGCGCCCCTGCCATGAGCTACACCGTCGCGGTCCGGACGCTCTGCGAGTTCACCGCGAAACGCGGCGATCTCGACCTGCGCTTCACGCCTTCGCCCGATGCGAGCGAAGGCCGCGCGGGCCACGCCGCGATCGCCGCGCGCAGGCCCACAGGCTACGAGACCGAAATCGCGCTCGCGGGCACGTTCGGCACGCTCACCGTGCGCGGCCGCGCCGACGGCTACGACCCGGCCCGCCAGCGGCTCGAAGAGTTCAAGACCTATCGCGGCGATCTGGACGCGATGCGCGAGAACCAGCGCGTGCTGCACTGGGCGCAACTGCGCGTCTATGGCGCGCTGATGTGCGAGAAGCTTGGCGTCGACGCGATCGAGCTCGCGCTCGTCTATTACGAGGTCGGCTCGGGCCGCGAGACGGCGCTGGTCGAGCACGCGAGCGCGCAGCAACTGCGTGCCGAATTCGAATCGCAGTGCGAACGTTTCATCGCGTGGGCGGAACAGGAGAGCGCGCATCGCGCGGCGCGCGACATGGCGCTCGCGGCATTGCGCCTCCCGCATGCCACGTTCCGCGAAGGCCAGCGCGATCTCGCCGAGGCCGTGTGGCGCGCGGCAACGCAGGGACGTTGCCTGCTCGTCGAAGCGCCCACCGGCATCGGCAAGACCATCGGCACGCTGTTCCCGCAACTGAAGGCCTGCGCGCGCGCCGGCATCGACAAGGTGCTGTTCCTGAGCGCGAAAAGCCCGGGACGCCAGCTCGCACTCGATGCGCTCGGCACGCTTGCCGCCGCCCAGATCGATGACGAACCTCGCGATAACGAACGGCGCGAGCGAGCCCCGCTGCCGCTGCGCGTCCTCGAACTCGTCGCGCGCGAGAAAGCCTGCGAGCATCCCGACCTCGCGTGTCACGGACAATCGTGTCCGCTCGCACGCGGCTTCTACGACCGCCTGCCCGCCGCACGCGCCGCCGCCCTCGCGCGCGCGCGGCTCGACCGCGCCGCGCTGCGCGAGGTCGCGCGCGATCATGCGGTGTGCCCGTACTATCTCGGCCAGGAACTCGCGCGCTGGAGCGACGTGATCGTCGGCGACTACAACTATTACTTCGACGTGAGCGCGATGCTGTTCATGCTCGGCGCCCACAACCAGTGGCGCACGAGCGTGCTCGTGGACGAGGCGCACAATCTGCCCGAGCGCGCCCGCGCGATGTATTCGGCCGAACTCGTGCAGACGCGTCTCGATGCTGTGCGGCGCGGCGCCAGCGCGCCCGTGAAGCGCGCGCTCACGCGTCTCGCGCGCCACTGGAACGCGCAGAACGCCGTGCAGCCGCACGCGTGGCGCGCGAGCGAGACGCTGCCCGAAGGCCTCGTCGCGGCGCTCGGCGACGCCATCGCCGCGATGGGCGACCAGCTCGCACAACCAGCGCTCGTGCGCGACGCCGAGCTCGAACGCTTCTATTTCGACGCGCTGCACTTCGTGCGCATGGCCGAGCGCTTCGACGCACAATCGATCTTCGACGTCACGCCGCTCGCCGCACGCGACGCGAAGCGCACGCGTTCGACGCTCTGCATCCGCAATATCGTGCCCGCCGGCGCGCTGCGCGCACGCATGGCGGCGGCCCATAGCGTGACGCTCTTTTCGGCGACGCTCGCGCCCACGCACTACTACACCGAGATGCTCGGCCTGCCCGCGAACACGGTGAAGGTGGAGATCGGCACGCCGTTTCGCGCCGAGCAGCTCGACGTGCGGATCGCGCGCGATATCTCGACGCGCTACAAAGATCGCGAGCGTTCGCTCGACGCGCTCGTCGCGCGCATCGCGAAGCAATACGACGCGCGTCCTGGCAACTACCTGTGCTTCTTCAGCAGTTACGACTATCTCCAGCTTGCCGCCGATGCGTTCGTCGTGCGGCATCCGCACGTGAGCGTATGGATGCAGTCGCGCACGATGGACGAAGCGCAGCAGCAGACCTTCGTCGCGCGCTTCGTGGAGGGCGGCTGCGGGATCGGCTTTGCCGTGCTTGGCGGCGCATTCGGCGAAGGCATCGACCTGCCCGGCACGCGCCTCATCGGCACCTTCATCGCGACGCTCGGCATGCCGCAGGTGAATCCCGTCAACGAAGCGATGCGCGAGCGCATGCAAACGCTCTATGGCGCCGGATTCGACTACACCTATCTGATCCCGGGGCTGCGCAAGGTCGTGCAGGCCGCGGGCCGCGTGATCCGCTCGGAGCATGACCGCGGCGTCGTGCATCTGCTCGACGACCGCTTTGCGCGGCCGGACGTGCGCGCGCTGTTGCCGGCGTGGTGGCGAATCGGCTAACACAATACCGTCTGCATTCCGAATTAAATTACGCGGCATGGAATCGGCGCCGCGAGTGGCGCCGATTGTTTCGTCACGGGCTCAGACCGCCTTCGACTTCCCGCCGCCCTTGCCGCCCTTCTTCGGCGGCGGGGGTGGCGGATCGCCCTCGGCGTCATCGGCGGCGATTTCCGGCGCGACCTCCTTCACGTCCGGCTTCGCGCCTTTCCCGTCGCCCTTCGCCTTTTTCCCCGGCTTGTTTTCGGGCACATCGGGCGGCACGGCGAGCTTGCTGATGGTCACTTCATGATTCGCCGTGTCGTAGCCGATCTCGGCGGTGTCGCCCGTTTGCAGCGCGTCCCCGAGCATCTCCCTGGCAAGCCGCGTCTCCACTTCCTGGCGGATCTGGCGCTTCAGTTCGCGCGCGCCGAACTCGGGTTGATAGCCGGCCTCGACCAGATGCGCGACGAGCGCGTCGCTCATCTTCAGCGTGATGCCCTGCGCGGCCGCGGTGCGCTTCACGCGATCGAGCTGGATCTGCACGATCGATTGAATGTTCTCGCGCGAGAGCGCATGGAACACGATGATCTCGTCGATGCGATTGAGAAACTCGGGGCGGAAGTGTCCCTTGAGCACCTTCATGAGCTCGTCGCGCAGCGCCTTGTCGTTCATGCGCGACGCGGCCGGACGCTCGAGATTCTCCATGATGATCGGCGCGCCCAGATTGCTCGTGGCGATGATGATCGTGTTGCTGAAGTCGACCACGCGGCCCTTGCCATCGGTGAGCCGGCCGTCGTCGAACACCTGGAGCAGCACGTTGTAGACGTCCGGGTGCGCCTTCTCGATCTCGTCGAGCAGGATCACGCTATAGGGACGACGCCGCACGCGCTCGGTGAGCTGGCCGCCTTCGTCATAGCCCACATAGCCGGGCGGCGCGCCGATCAGACGCGCCACGGCGTGGCGCTCCATGTACTCGCTCATGTCGATGCGGATGATGGCCTGCTCGTCGCCGAACACGGTTTCCGCGAGCGCCTTCGCCAGCTCGGTCTTGCCCACGCCGGTGGGCCCGAGGAACAGGAAGGTCGCAATGGGCCGATGTTCCTGGCCAAGCCCCGCACGCGAAAGACGCACCGCGTCGCTGACCGCGACCACGGCGTCGCTCTGACCGACCACGCGCTCGCGCAGCTTCTCCTCCATCTTGAGGAGCTTCTGGCGCTCTTCCTGCGTGAGGTCGGCCACGGGGATGCCGGTGAGACGCGAGACCACTTCGGCAATGGACGCCACCGTCACTTCGAGCGTCTCGGAGCCGGTCTTGCGCTGCCACGCCTCGGTAAGCTCGTCGAGCTTGGCCTGCTTCTCATTGATACGTTCTTCGAAGTTTTTTGCCTCGTCGAAGCGCTTGCGCGAAGCCGCATAGTCCTGCTCGCGCTTCAATTGCGCGATCTCCGCTTCGAGTTCCTGCATGTCGGCGGGCCGCGAGGTCGCGCCGATGCGCACACGCGCCGCCGCCTGATCGATCAGATCGATCGCCTTGTCGGGCAGAAAGCGCGAAGTGATGTAGCGGTCCGACAGTTCGGCCGCCGCGACGAACGCGTCGTCGGCGAAAGTGACCTGGTGGTGCGCTTCGAGCTTGTCGCGCAGGCCGCGCAGAATCACGATCGTCTGCTCGACGGTCGGCTCCGGCACGAGCACGGGCTGGAAGCGCCGCTCGAGCGCCGCGTCCTTCTCGATGTACTTCTGGTACTCGTTGAGCGTGGTCGCACCGATGAGGCTCAGCTCGCCGCGCGCGAGCGCGGGCTTGAGTACGTTGGCGATGTCGAGGCCGCCCTCGCCCCCGCCCTGCCCCGCGCCCACGATCGTATGCAGTTCGTCGATGAAGAGAATGAGCTCGTCGTTCTTCGCCGTCACCTCGTCGATCAACTGCTTCGCGCGCTCCTCGAACTCACCGCGATACTTCGCACCCGCGACCATCGAGTTGATGTTCACTTCGACGAGCCGCTTGCCGCGCAACACCTCGGGCACGTCGCCGTTCACGATGCGCTGCGCGAGCCCTTCGACGATGGCGGTCTTGCCCACGCCGGGCTCGCCGATCAGCACCGGATTGTTTTTCTTGCGCCGCGCGAGCACTTCGATCGTGCTTTCGATTTCCTGCGCGCGGCCCAGCACCGGATCGAGCTTGCCCTGGCGCGCGAGCGCCGTGAGATCGCGGCCGAACTTGTCGAGGTTCGGCGTACCGGTGGGCGCGTCCACGCGGCCGTCCTCGGCGCCCTTGCCCACGACTTTGACGACTTTCTGGCGCAGCGCCTCGGGCGTCACGCCGTACTTCTTGAGCAGCGCGCCCGCGATGCTGTCCGGCACCGCCGCGAGCCCGATCAGCAAATGCTCGGGACCGACGTACGAGTGGCCCAGATCGCGCGAGGCCTGGAACGCAAACTGAAACGCCTTCTTCAGGCGCGGCGAGATCGTCATCTTGTCGATGGGCGCATCGGGGTCGGCGCTGCCCTTTTGCGCGTGCTGGTCGATATAGCCTTTGATGTCCTGCGGCGAGAGCTTCAATTCCTTAAGGAGTGCCGCACAAACGTCGGTATCGGCGAGCACGTAGAGCAGATGCTCGGTGTCGAGCTCGGTACGCCGCAACTCGTGGGCCTTTTCGGCGGCGCGTTGCAGGATTTCGAGCGTTTGCTCGCTGAATGCATCGGTGGCGTCGACGGATTCGCGCGGCACCTCGGCGGCGAAGCCCGGACCTTCGTCGTCGTCGTGATCACCTTCACCGCCCATGTCGCCGCCGAAGAAGCGCGAGAGACCGCCGCCACCGAGCAGCGAGTCGAACGGATTGAGTGCACTTTGATGACGCATCAATTGCCGATAGTCGTAATCGCATATCGACATGGACTTGCGCTGGCCGTTTTGCACGACCGTCACGCGCGCGACGGCGGGTCGCGCATTGCAGATTTCGCAGAGGGCAGGCATGGTCGACTTGTCTCCAGTTCGGCGCCGTTGCGCGTGATGCGAACGGCACGGCGCATCGCACGGATGCATCGGAAAAGTGACAGAGCGGCGGCGGCTCGCGCGCGAGACGCGGCGCCGCGGCAGACATCGCTGCGCCGGCGGCGGAGCGCACGGCGGACACACGACGAGTCGATTGTGGCAGGAAAAATGGCGGCTCGCTCCGAGCGTGCATCGGGGCGTGCGAAGCGCCCGGGCGAGCGCCAATGCGCGGTTTTACAGCGAGGATCCACGACCTCGCTTCACGGTCTTGTCATATGAAAGCCGTAATGGGGCCGCGAACTTTTTTTCAGGCGCCGAGGGAGAATACTGGTTCTAGCGCGCGATAGAGCGCGCGAAACGTCGGACGGCGCGCTTCGCGATACCACGCGTGACGGCCGGCGTCGGGCTCGCGCACGGCCAGCACCGGCGGCTGCGGACAGACGGCGGCGAGCGGTGCATCGGGTTCGAGCGCGAGATGCGCGAGGCGCGCCGCCCCCAAGGCCGGACCCACCTCACCGCCCGCGCGCAGCGTGAGCGCCCGCCCGCTGATGTCGGCAAGCATCTGCGTCCACCACGCGCTACGCGAGCCGCCGCCGATCACCGTGATCGTCTCGGGCACGAGCCCCGCCGCGTGCAGCGCATCCATGCCGTCAAGCAGCGCGAAGCCCACGCCTTCGAGCGTGGCGTTGGCGAGATCGGTGCGCGTGGTCTGCGGCGTCATCCCGTAGAACACGCCCTTCGCGTTGACGTTGTTATGCGGCGTGCGCTCGCCGCTCAGATAGGGCAGGAACCAGGGCCTGCGCGAATCGATTCCCGTGCCCGCATGCGCTTGCGCATCGGCGAGCAGCGCGGCGACGCTTTCATGGCCCGTCAGGCGCGCCGTGAAATCGAGGCAGCTCGCGGCGTTGAGCATCACCGACATCAGATGCCACGTATGCGGCAACGCATGGCAGAAGCTATGGACCGCGGAATCGGGATTCGCGAGAAAGCCATCCGAGACCGCGAAATAGACCCCCGATGTGCCCAGCGACAGCATCGCATCGCCGGGCCGCACGATCCCCACGCCCACCGCGCCCGCCGCGTTGTCGCCGCCGCCCGCCACCACCGGAATCTCGCGCAAGCCGAATTCGCGCGCGATCTCGGCCCGCAGCGTACCGGTCACTTCATTGCCTTCGAAGACCTCGGGCATCTGCGCGCGCGTCAGGCCGCACGCGGATAGCAACGCGTCGCTATAGTCGCGCTTCGCCACGTCGAGCCAGAGCGTGCCGGCCGCATCGGACGGATCGGTGGCGAATACGCCCGTCATCAACCAGCGCAGATAATCCTTCGGCAACAGCACGTGCGCAATGCGCGCGAAGACGTCGGGCTCGTGCTTGCGCACCCAGAGCAGCTTGGGCGCGGTGAACCCCGGCATGGCGAGATTGCCGGCCAGCGCATGGAGGTCGGGCACGGCCTTTTCGAGCTCGATACATTCGGTGTCCGAACGACCGTCGTTCCAGAGGATCGCCGCTCGCAGCACCTCGCCTTTCGCATCGAGCAGCGTCGCGCCGTGCATCTGGCCGGTGAGGCCCAGCGCTTCGATACGAGCCGTCTCGATGCCATTGCGGCGCACTTCATCGAGCAGCTCGCGCAGCGCGCTGCGCGTGGCGCGCCACCAGTCCTGCGGAGCCTGCTCGGACCAGCGCGGCTGCGGCCGGCTCGCCGTAAGCGGCGCGCTCGCGCTGCCGAGCACGTCGCCGGCGCGGTCGAGCAGCACGGCCTTCACGCCCGAGGTGCCGAGGTCGATACCGATAAACATGTCTGCGTCCTTTCTCGTGCCCTCTCGTCCTTTCTCGTGCGCCTCGTGGCGTATGTTTCAGCGCTGCGCGTAGATCGCCTGATTGACGACGTTCTCCAGCCGCTCCTGCTGGCCGCTCGCATGCTGCGGATTGAAGCCGTGCGCAATGGCATCGGCAGCCAGCGACGAAAGCGAATAGCCGCCGGCGAGGATCTTGCGGCCGAGCTCGGTGTCCCAGCCCGCATAGCGCTGACGCTTGAACTGCTCGAGGCGATCGTTCTCCACCAGCACGGCCGCGCGTTCGAGCGCGAGGGCGAGCACGTCGATCGCGCCTACGTGGCCGTAGAACAGGTCTTCGGGATCGGCGCTCTGCCGCCGCACCTTCGCATCGAAATTCATACCGCCCGTGGTGAAGCCACCGTGGCGCAGAATCTCGTAGAACGCCAGCGTGAGCTCCTCCACGCTGTTCGGGAATTGATCGGTGTCCCAGCCGTTCTGCGGGTCGCCGCGATTGGCGTCGACGCTGCCGAACACGCCGAGCGCATAGGCCATCGCGATCTCGTGGTGAAACGAGTGGCCCGCGAGCGTGGCGTGATTCGCCTCGATGTTCACGCGAATTTCGTTTTGCAGTCCGTATTGAGTGAGAAAGCCGTGGACCGTCGCGACATCGTAGTCGTACTGGTGCTTGGTGGGCTCCTGCGGCTTGGGCTCGATCAGCAGCGTGCCTTTAAAACCGATGCGCTCCTTGTGCTCGACCACCATCGAGAGAAAGCGCGCGAACTGCTCGCGCTCGCGCACGAGGTCCGTGTTGAGCAGCGTCTCGTAGCCCTCGCGGCCGCCCCAGAGCACGTAGTTCTCGCCCCCCAGCCGGTGCGTGGCGTCGAGCGCGTGACACACCTGCGTGGCCGCATAAGCGAAGACCTCGGGGTTCGGATTCGTGGCCGCGCCCGCCGCGTAGCGCGGATGCGAAAACAGGTTTGCCGTGCCCCAGAGCAGCTTCATGCCGCTCGCCTGCTGCTTGCCGGCCAGGTAATCTACCATGCGCGCGAAGTTTTCCTGGTAGTCCTTGAGGTCTTTGCCTTCGGGCGCGACGTCGGTGTCATGGAAGGTATAGAACGGCACGCCGAGCTTCGTGAAGAACTCGAAGGCCGCGTCGGCTTTCTGGTGCGCGCGCTCCATCGCGTCGCCGGGCTGCTGCCACGGTCGATGAAACGTGCCCTGGCCAAAGATGTCGACACCGGGCCACACGAACGTATGCCAGTAGCACACCGCAATGCGCAGGTGCTCTTCGAGCGTCTTGCCGAGCAGCTTCTTGCTGCGGTCGTAGTGGTGGTAGGCGAGCGGATTGTCGGATTGCGGACCCTCGTAGCGGATCGCGGGAATAGCTTCGAAACAGGACATGGCGTCTCCCATCCCATGCAAAACCATCATGTTGCGGCGCAACGGCGCGTGCCGTGCGATCTGACGCCATACTGCCCGCTTCGCACTTCGGGCGGCAATTACGAAATTGCGCGATCCGCGTAACGTTTCCTGCCAGCAATCCGGTGGGCACGCGCGCGCGGCACGCTCCCGGCCTAAAATAGCCGGACGCTTAAAAGCCCGCGCGCCGCTGCGCCGCGAAAACCGCCCGTGCAGCACGCCCATTCGCACCTGAACCGGAGACACCTGCGCCTGCCGCAACGCGAGCAGGCGCAGGCCAAAACGAACCGCATGCCATGACCCGTGCTCCCGCTCCCCAGACAGCGCATCGCATCGCGCTGCTCTTCAACGCGAACAAGGTGTACGACCGCGAGATCATCGCGGGCATCGGCCATTACCTGCGCTCGACGCGCGTCGCGTGGGACCTCTTTCTCGAAGAGGACTTCCGCTGCCGGCTCGCGGGCCTCGAGCGCTTCGACGGCGACGGCATCATTGCCGACTTCGACGATCCCGCCGTCGCCGACGCGCTTGCGGGCTGCCCGCTGCCCGTGGTGGCGGTCGGCTCGTCGTTCGACGATACGGCGCAGTACCCCGCCACCCTGCCCTATATCGCCACCGACAACCGCAAGCTCGTCTCGCTTGCGTGGACGCATTTGATCGGCGCGGGGCTGCCGCATCTCGCCATGTACAGCCTGCCTGTTGCACCGGAGAATCGCTGGGCGCAGGAGCGCGAGCGGGCCTTCACGGCGCTCGCGCAGACAGAGGGCGTTCAGGCGCCCGTCTATCGCGGCCTCGCCACGAGCGCGCCGTCCTGGAACCAGGCCATCGAGCAATTGAGCGCATGGCTTCACGCGCTGCCCAAGCCCGTCGGCGTGATCGCCGTGACCGATGCACGCGCGCGGCATCTGTTGCAGGCCTGCCTGATGCACGGTATCGCGGTGCCGGAACAGGTGGCGATCATCGGCATCGACAACGACCCACTCACGCGCACGCTCACACGCATCCCGCTTTCCTCGGTGATTCAGGGCACCGAGGAAATGGGCAAGACGGCGGCGCATCTGCTGCATCAGATGCTGGGCGGTGCACGTTTTCCGGGACGACGCATTCTGGTTCCGCCCGTCGGCATCAATGTGCTGGAATCGACCCGACATGAACCGCTGTCGAGCCCGCACGTGATGCGTGCACGACACTTCATCCGCCAGTACGCGTGCCAGGGCATCAAGACCGAGCAGGTCGCCGATTACGTGGGCATATCGCGTTCGTCGCTGGAAGAATATTTCCGGCGCGAACTGCACTGCACCGTCCACCAGGAGATCCTGCGGCACAAGCTCGACGCGGCAAAGGCCATGCTCACGAGCCGCGACGCATCGAGCGCCGAAGTAGCTATCCGCTGCGGCTTCACCTCGCTCCAGTACATGTACGCCGTGTTCCGGCGTGAACTGGGCTGCACGCCGCGCGAATATCAGGACAGCGTGGCGCCCCCCGCCGCTCCGGCTTCGCCCGCTTCTCCTCAAGCGCCCGCCTGAGCGGCCAGGACCGGACCACGGCCCTTCCGATTCAAGACTTCCGACTTACGCCACATGAACCGAATCGCCCAATTGAGTTCCGAGCCCTGGGGTGCGCTGCCCGGCGGCGACGTCTGCCGGCTCTACACGCTGCGCAACGCTCAAGGCATGAAAGTGCAGATCAGCGACCTCGGTGCGACGCTGGTGGGCTGGCAAGCGCCCGACCGCGCCGGCCGGCTCGCCGACATTCTGCTGGGCCACGACACGCCCGCCGCCTACTACACGGCCACGACCTACATGGGCGGCCTGATCGGCCGCTGGGCCAACCGCATTGCCGGTGCGCGCTTCACGCTGGATGGCATCGACTACACGCTCGATCGCAACGAGAACGGCAATTTACTGCATGGCGGCGCAAACGGGTTTCATCGTGCGATGTGGCAGGCCGAAGACGATCGTGGCGCGCTGCTGCTGCGCCTCGATTCGCCCGAGGGCGACGGTGGCTTTCCGGGAAATCTGAGCGTGCAGGTGCTCTACACACTCGACGACGACGGCACGCTCACGCTCGACTACGAAGCGCTCAGCGACGCGCCCACGCCGCTGAACCTCACGAGCCACGGCTATTTCAATCTCAGCGGCGAGCCGGGCTCCGAGATTCGCGGCCACATCCTGACGATCGACGCCGATACGTACCTCGAAGTCGATCCGCGAATGATCCCCACTCGCATGGCCGACGTCCGCGGCACCGCCTTCGACTTTCGCCAGGGCGCGCCGCTCGGCGCGCGGCTCGAATGGCCTGATGCACAGCTCGCGTTGGCGGGCGGCTTCGACCACTGCTACATCGTGCGCGATGCCGCTCAAGAGGGGCGTGCGCCGGCCATGCGCACCGTGGCGAATGTCTACGATCCCGGCAGCGGGCGCGAACTCACGGTCGCCACCAACCAGCGCGGCCTGCAGTGCTATACGGGAAATCATCTGGAAGGTCAGCCGGGACGCCACGGCGCCCCATGTGTGCGCCACGGGGGCCTATGCCTGGAAGCGGGAGGATTCCCGAACCAGATCAACATGAATGCACCGGACTGCAATGAAGTGGTATTGCGCCCCGGCGGCACTTACCGCCAGATCACGCAGTACAAGGTCGGCGTGCGCACCTGAAGCGAAGTGCAGGCGCGGACAGACGCGCCCGACCTGCACCCAGGTTCCTGATTATCAGGAAACCTTATCGTACTGATACACGCCGCGGCCGGTCTTGCGACCGAGCTGTCCCGCCGCCACCATCTCGCGCAAAAGCGGACACGCACGATACTTCGAGTCGCCGAAGTCCTTCAGGAACACGTCCATCACGGAGAGACACACGTCGAGGCCGATCAGGTCCGCGAGCGCGAGCGGCCCAATCGGATGATTCGCGCCGAGCTTCATGCCGGCATCGATTTCCTCGGCGCTCGCGACGCCTTCGGCGAGCACGAAGAACGCCTCGTTGATCATCGGCACGAGAATGCGGTTCACGACGAAGCCCGGCGAGTTCTTCACAGCGATGGGCGTTTTCTCGAGACGCTGCGCGAGCTCGCGCACGGCCTCGGCCACAGCCGGGCGCGTCTGCAGACCGCGAATGACTTCGACGAGCGGCATCATCGGCACCGGGTTGAAGAAGTGCATGCCGATGAAACGCGCAGGATCGGCAAGCGTCGTCGCCAGCGCCGTGATCGAAATGGACGAGGTGTTCGAAGCGATGATCGCGTCGGGATGCGCGGCGGCTTCGATCTGCTTGAGGATGCGCGCCTTGAGTTCGGCGTTCTCGGTGGCCGCCTCGATCACGAGGTCGGCGCTGCCAAGACGCTGGTAGTCGGTGCTGGTCTCGATGCGTGCGAGCGCCGCGTCGCGCGCGGCCGCATCGAGCTTGCCCTTCGAAACGAGCCGCTCGAGGCTGTGCGTGAGCGTCGCCACGCCTTTGGCGAGCGCCGCGTCCGTCACGTCGATCATCATCGTCTTCAGGCCCGCCACGGCCACCGCCTGCGCGATGCCATTGCCCATGGTGCCCGCCCCCACGATCCCAACCGTCTCGATTGCCATGCCTGCTCCTCACTGTCTTGTCCGCGACGCCGGTGCATCGCCGATGAAAAAACCGGCCATGCAGTGCACGTGGTGCACTGCATCATGAACCGACAGTGTAACGGGTTGTGAAGGCAGACCGGAACCGGCACGTCGGGGGGTGCACGATCATGCAGCTCCCCGCCCACTCCGGACAAACGTGTGACGAACGCGACTCAGAAGTTGTACTGCAGGTAGATTTCGCTGAAGTTCAGGCCGGGATTCGGCGTCTTAATGTCGGCGTTGGAGATGTGCTGAAAGCGAAAACCGGCTTGATAGTTCTGGTGCTCGCCGAACTGCGCGCCAATGCCGACCATGTCCGCGAACTGGAACGCCGTTGACAAGGTGCGATCACCGGTGAGCTGCACGTGCGAAAGCATCCGCACACCCACGCCCGCCTCGAAGTACGGCCGGATCCATCCGCTGTCCTTGATGATGCGGAACACCGGCGTCACGCCGAATTCCCAGATGTTCGGATGCGAGGCGCCGTTTTCCGTCAAATCCCAATAGGCGACGTGCCCCTCGCCCACCACGGTGAAATGAAATCCCGCGAAATGCCACCACTGGAGCCCGGGGTCCCAGACCAAACCGAGGTCGAGTTTCTTCACGCCATAGCCCGCGATGCCCGGCCCGAACTGAATGCCGAATTGATCCGCGTGCGCCCCTGCTGCTCCGAAGGCCAGGAAGGCTGCGCATGCACAGCGCGCCACCCGGACCTGCCAGCCCGATCTTCTTTCTGTCATGAATATCCCCGGCAACGAACGACACTTCACGACGCGACTTTTGAACAGCGGCTTTCCTTTGCGACACGCATTGGCCCTGTAGCACCATTCCGTTCGGGGATGGACGCCGCAAAAACCTTGCCTGTCAAAGGAACATTTACCAGAACCCGAATGCGACGATCAACCGTTTGCAAATGTATCGTGCACTGTGCCACCCAGTTTAGTCGCGAATTCGTTGTTCTGCTTATCGCGGGGCCTAAACACTCGAGCTTGCCTGACTCAATGCTTTCAGCACAATACATCATGCCTTCAGTCAAGGTGGATAAGGTTTTAACCGGCAGCTTTTACTTGGCAGCAAGGCACTGGCTTTAACGCTTTTACCAACGCAAGCGCATTAAATCCCATTCATTGGTATTCAATGCTTTTCGGCTAAAGAGATTGGCGCACTGGTGCACTCGATCATATGAATCTGCCGGGCTTCCTTTGCGCGAGACGTCGCGTTGCACGACGCCATATCGTTGTGCGCACATCGAATGCGCGCACAACGATCACAACCACACTACGCCGGACGCACTTATTGCTTGGCGCCCGCACTGCCCTCCCGGGAGCCCAGACCCGGCAGACGCTTGACGAAGCCGGTCGCGAGCGAGGTGCCCACTAGAATTGCGGCACACGCCTCGATCATGCCCACCGATACGTGCTCGCGAAGAAACAGCGCGCCCCAGAGGATGCCGAATATCGGAATCACGAACGTCACGGTAATCGTGCGCGCGGGACCGATCGCGGCAATCAGGCGGAAGAACAGCAGATACGCGACGCCCGTGCACGCCACACCGAGACACAGCGCCGCGCCCCACGCGTGCAGGGAGACGGCCGCGTGCGGCCAGGTGGCCAGCGCGAACGGCGCCAGCACGACGGCGGCTGCCGTCATGGTGCCGGCGGCCACGGTGAGCGGATCGACGCCGGTCAGATGCCGCTTCGTGTAGCTCGCCGCCACGCCGTAGAGCGCGGCCGCACAGAGCGCTGCGGTGGCCGCGAGCGCGGTGGTCGCAGTGCTCGCGCCGTCGCCGGCGTGCGTGGCGATCTGATCCCAGACCAGCGCGAGCACGCCCGTGAAGCCAATGACAAGGCCCGCGATGCGCAGTCCGCTCAGCCGGTCCTTGAGCCACAGATACGCGACCACGGCGCCGAACAACGGCGTGGTCGCGTTGATCACCGAGGTCACGCCCGCGGAGAGCGTCAGTTCCGCCCACGCGAAGAGGCAGAACGGCGCGGCCGAATTCAGGATGCCGACCACAAGCAGCGGCCACGCGCGCTCGCGCAACGCGCCCAGCGCCTCGCGCGGCGAGCGCCTCGAGAACAGCACGATCAGCAGAAACAGCGCGCCGATGCCCACGCGCAGCGCCATCAGCGGCGCCACGCCCAGATCGGTCACGCCGACACGGATAAAGAGGAACGATCCACCCCACAGGGCGGCGAGAAAAACAAGCTGGGCTAGTTCGATCGGATTCATGGAAGTGGCGCTGGCTATCTGGCCTGCAGGTGGTGTGCGGTGCCCGTATCGTGTGGCCTTGTGAGGCGTAGCGAGAAAACCCGGGAAACACCTGCGCATCGGCGATGCGCGTAACGGAAGGTACAGCACCGGCGGATAAATACTCATCGTAATGGGCGCGGCGCAACCCTCTTAACGAATGATTCTCATCGATATGTGAGAAAAATTAACACCGAATCTTGCGCAGTCATTGGCGGGCGGTGGGCGCGCAGAAAAGAAAAAACCCGCACAGCCAATGACTGTGCGGGTTCTGTTCTGGTCGGGGCGAGAGGATTTGAACCTCCGACCACCTGCACCCCATGCAGGTACGCTACCAGGCTGCGCTACGCCCCGAGAGCTAGAAAGTATAACAGACCCTTTCTCTAATTAGAACCACCTGAATCGCAATTCTTCGCAACGACGCTTGAGCGAAGGATCTCACTGCCCGAGCAGGTCGATCACGTGCAGCAACTCCTTGCGCAACTGATCGACGTCAACCATCGCCCTGTTGCCCTGCGCGACGCTCGTCTCAGCCGCCTCGCCCGGCGCCGCTTCCTCACCGCCCGCACCTGGCGAATCGAGCCGGTTGCGCGCGCCGTTGATCGTGAACCCCTGCTCATAAAGCAGTTCGCGAATGCGCCGGATCAGCAGGACTTCGTGATGCTGATAGTAGCGGCGGTTGCCGCGCCGCTTGACCGGCTTCAGCTGCGTGAACTCCTGCTCCCAATACCGCAGTACATGGGGCTTCACTCCGCACAGCTCGCTCACTTCGCCGATCGTGAAGTAGCGCTTGGCGGGGATGGGGGGCAAGACGACCTTTTCGATTGTCGATGTCATCGCCGGGTTGCCGTCGTGGTGGTTGCGCAATGTGGCGTCGCCGCCTGGGTCAGGTGTTGCCAGTCACGCCCGCTGCATGCTCACCCGTGCGGGCCTCTCGCGGGGTCTACCGCGCCTGATGCCTTGATCGACGAATCAGCGCGTGAAGCTTGCCTCAGCGCCGCTCTCGACCAGGGCCTTGAGCTTCTGGCTCGCGTGGAACGTCACCACGCGTCGCGCAGCAATGGGAATCGCCTCCCCGGTCTTCGGGTTGCGGCCCGGCCGTTGCGGCTTGTCGCGCAACTGAAAATTGCCGAAGCCCGAGAGCTTCACGCTGTCGCCGCTTTCGAGCGCGTCGCGAATCACTTCGAAGAACGCTTCGACCATGTCCTTGGCCTCGCGCTTGTTGAGCCCGACATTGTCGAACAGCAGCTCCGCGAGCTCGGCTTTGGTCAGCGTGGGCGTGTCGTTCGTGGCGCTTGCCGACGAGGCAGGGATGTCGCGAATCATGGCGCTACGCTGTGCCGCAAGAAGGGCTTCGAAATCACTCGAGTTCATTTCGTTCATCTATCTATGAAATGGCGCGCTTCCGGTTGCCGGGGTGACTTGCAACCTCGCAAACCGGAAGCCGATGCTGGTACGTGATGAGCCGTGGAGCTTATCCGCGCAACCGGGCGCCAAACACTCGAGCCAGGCGATCCACCAGGGACTTGATGGCCGTATCGACCGTTTCGTCCTGAAGAGTTCCGCCAGTATCTTGCAGGGTCACCCGGAAGGCAAGGCTTTTCTCGTCCGCGCCAAGTCCGGAAGTATTTGATTTTGCACGAAATTCATCGAACAACGCAACCCTCTGGACAATCTTGCAGGACTCGTCCTGCATGCCCTTCTGGAACTCGTCGAGCAGCGCCTGGACCTCGATCTTTTGATCGACGACAAGCGCAACGTCGCGACGGACCGGCGGGAATTTCGAGACTTCCGACGGTGCGGGCAGTTCGCGCGCCATCAGTGCGTCGGCTTCGACTTCGAACAGCATCGGGGCATGAGGCAGGTCATACTTCTGCATCCAGCGCGGATGCAGCTCGCCGATCCAGCCCACGGCGCGGCCATCGACTTCGATGCGCGCACTACGACCCGGATGCAGCGCCGGGTGCTCCGCCTTCACGAAGCGCGGCGCTTTTGCCGGGCCCAGCGACGCGAACAGCGCTTCGAGATCGCCCTTCACATCGAAGAAGTCGACGCCACGCGCGGGCGCGCCCCACTGCTCCTCGAGCGCGGGACCGTAGGCGAGCGCACCGATCATCTTCGGTTGTGCGAAACCTTCCACCATCATCTCGCCGGCCTTGATCGACGGATCGTGCAGGAACACGCGGCCCGACTCGAACACGCGCACGCGGTCCGCGCGGCGGTTGAGGTTGTGGCGCAGCACGTTGATGAGGCTGCCGAACAGCGTCGTGCGCATGACCGAGAGCTGGCTCGCGATCGGGTTCAGCAGCTTCACGGGATTCGCATTGCCTGCGAAGTCCTGCTCCCACTCGGCGTCGACGAAGCTGAAGTTGATCGTCTCGGCGTAGTCGCGCGCGGCCAGCGCATGACGGATCGCGTGAACCGAGCGGCGCGTTTCGTTCGTTGCACGCATTTCGCTGCGCGCCACGGGCGGCCGCGCCGGAATCCGTTCGACGCCATAGATACGCGCGACTTCTTCGATCAGGTCTTCTTCGATCTCGATGTCGAAGCGGTACGGCGGCGGCGTCACGCTGAAGCGCTCGTCGCCCGCATTGTCGACGCTACGCTCGAACGTGAGGCCCAGTCGCGTGAAGATTTCGGCGATTTCATCGGCGCCAATCTTCACGCCGATGATGCGGTTCGCACGCGCGACGCGCATCGTCACCGGCGCGCGCTCGGGCACGTTCACGGTCTGGTCGTCGATCGGGCCAGCAACGCCCCCGCAAATATCGAGGATCAGTTGCGTGATGCGCTCGATGTGCTCGACGGTCGTCGACCAGTCCACGCCGCGCTCGAAGCGGTGGCCCGCATCGGTCGAGAAGTTGTAGCGGCGCGAGCGGCCACGGATGCTGTCCGGCCACCAGAACGCGGCTTCGAGATAGATGTTCTTCGTGTCGAGCGAGACGGCCGTGCTGTCGCCGCCCATGATGCCCGCGAGGCTTTCGATCTCGCGCTCGTCGGCGATCACGCCCACGGTCTCATCGACTTCGACGGTGTTGCCGTTGAGCAGCTTGAGCTGTTCGCCCTGCTTGCCCCAGCGCACGTCCATCGAGCCGTGAATCTTGTCGAGATCGAACACGTGCGACGGACGGCCCAGTTCGAGCATCACGTAGTTCGAAATGTCGACGAGCGCCGAGATGCTGCGCTGGCCCGAGCGCTCGAGGCGCTCGACCATCCAGGCCGGCGTCTTCGCATGCGCGTTCACGCCGCGGATCACGCGGCCCGAGAAGCGGCCGCACAGGTCCGGCGCCGAGATCTTCACGGGCAGCGTTTCGTCGAGCTTCACTTCGACCTTCGGGTACACGGGCGCCTGCAGCGGCGCACCGGTGATCGCAGCCGTTTCGCGCGCGATGCCGTACACCGAAAGACAATCGGCCTTGTTCGGCGTGAGCTTGATTTCGAAGACGGTGTCGTCGAGGTTGAGCGTCTCGCGAATGTCCTGGCCGATGGGCGTGTCTTCGGGCAGGATCATCAGCCCGCTATGGTCTTCCGAGAGCTTCAGCTCGCGCGCCGAGCACAGCATGCCCTGGCTTTCCACGCCGCGCAGCTTCGAGAGCTTGATCGCGAAGGGCTTGCCGCCCTCTTCCGCGGGCGGCAGCTCCGCGCCCACGAGCGCCACCGGCACCTTGATGCCGGGCGCCACGTTGGGTGCGCCGCAGACGATCTGCAGCGTCGCGCCAGTGCCGGCGTCGACCTGGCAGACGTTGAGCTTGTCCGCGTCCGGGTGCTTGACGACTTCGAGCACGCGGCCCACGACGATCTTCGAAGTGGGCGGCGCGGCCGGGCGCAGGCCTTCGACTTCGAGGCCGGCCATGGTGAGCGCGTGGGCCAGTTCATCGGTCGTGAGCTTCGGATCGACAAAGCTTCTCAGCCAGGATTCGGGGAATAGCATTTCGTTTTACGTTCCAGACAGATTGAGACCGTCGCGGGGCGTTTTCTCGCGCACTGCCTTAGTGGCATAAGGTGCTGCGTGCGCCCCGCGAACCGCGGATGCCGTGCGTGGCCTTCGGGCTTTAAGCGAACTGGCGCAGGAAGCGCAGGTCGCCTTCGAAGAACAGGCGCAGATCCTGCACGCCATAACGCAGCATCGTGAGGCGTTCGAGGCCGCTGCCGAACGCAAAGCCGATATAGCGCTCCGGGTCGAGGCCCATGTTGCGGATCACGGTCGGATGCACCTGGCCCGAGCCCGAGATCTCGAGCCACTTGCCCGCGTTCTTGCCCTGCTCGAACATCATGTCGATTTCGGCGGACGGTTCCGTGAACGGGAAATACGACGGACGGAAGCGCACCTGGATGTCGTCGCGCTCGAAGAACTTCTTCAGGAAGTCCGTGTAGACGCCCTTCAGATCCGCGAAGCTGATGTTCTCTTCGATCCACAGGCCTTCGACCTGGTTGAACATCGGCGAGTGGGTGGCGTCGCTGTCCACGCGATAGGTGCGGCCCGGCACGATCACCTTGATCGGCGGCGTGTGCGTGCGCGCGTAGCGCACCTGCATCGGGCTCGTGTGCGTGCGCAGCAGCAGTTGACGGCCGTCGGCGTCCTTGCCGTCCACGTAGAACGTGTCCTGCATCGAGCGCGCCGGATGGTTTTCCGGGCTGTTGAGCGAGGTGAAGTTGTACCAGTCGGTTTCGATCTCGGGACCGTCGGCCACGTCGAAGCCGATCGAGCCGAAGATCTGCTCGACGCGCTCCCACGTCTGCATCACCGGATGCAGGCTGCCGGTGCCCGTGCCACGACCGGGCAGCGTGACGTCGATCGCCTCGGAGGCGAGGCGCTGATTGAGCAGCGCATCGGCAAGCGCCTGGCGGCGCGCATTGAGCGCGGCCTCGACCTGCTGCTTGACGGCGTTGATGCGCGCGCCCTCGGTCTTGCGCGTTTCCGGGTCGAGCTTGCCGAGGCCCTTGAGCAACTCGGTCAGCGCGCCCGATTTGCCGAGAAAACGCGCCTTTTCGTTTTCAAGCGTGTTGACGTCGGGGGCGCAAGCGAACGCGCCTTGCGCGTCGGCGACAATCTGGTCCAGATCCATTGATCCCATCTTTTCAGCGTCAGTGTTTGAGACTTGAGTGGCGCAGGAAGCGTTTCACCAACAAAAACGGGGCTCGGTGAGGAGCCCCGTTTTTGTTGCAGCATCACCGAGACCACCGGACGCTGCTGCAACGAACCTGCGCAATACCTTGCTTAGGCAGCGACGGCGGCCTTCACCTGCTTGACGATCGCAGCAAATGCAGCCTTGTCGAACACAGCCATGTCAGCCAGAACCTTGCGGTCGAGTTCGATCGACGCCTTCTTCAGGCCGTTGATGAACACGCTGTAGGTCATGTCGTGCTGACGCACCGCCGCGTTGATACGCGTGATCCACAGTGCGCGGAACACACGCTTCTTGTTGCGGCGATCGCGGTAGGCGTACTGGCCTGCGCGCATGACCGCCTGCTTGGCGATGCGATAGACGTTATTGCGACGGCCGCGGTAACCCTTGGCCAGGTTGATGATCTTCTTGTGACGGGCCCGTGCGGTAACCCCACGTTTGACTCGAGGCATGAGTAGCTCCTATGAGTTGTCGGTTGAGGATTACGCGAACGGCATCATTGCGCGGACGGACTTCACATCGGCTTCGTGAACGGCCGTTGCACCACGCAGATGACGCTTGTTCTTGGTGGTCTTCTTGGTCAGGATGTGACGCTTGAAGGCTTGACCGCGCTTGACGGTACCGCCCGGACGGACCACGAAGCGCTTTGCAGCGCTCTTCTTGGTCTTCATCTTCGGCATGACGACTACTCCATTATTTGATGGACATGGGTGTGCGGCTGGCTCCGGCACATGCGTGCTTCGCCCTCAAACCGCCCTTCGAAACCCACTCCACTTGTTTTGGCAGCTGGCTGCTTTAAAAAAACAAGCTTGCCGCCGCTTTCAGGAAAAACGCCCGTTTGCCGCACTGCTCGTGCGGCGCGCGGGCGCCGTTCCGGAACCTGCTTCCCGCCTTCTTCGCACCACCGCGAAGAAAACGTCTGACAAAATCTGTGTACCGCTGTGACCGCCGCGCATCGAACGACGCGCGGCGCGCCAATCACTTCTTCTTCTTGGGCGAGAGCACCATGATCATCTGGCGCCCTTCCATCTTCGGCATCTGCTCGACCTGACCGACTTCGTCGAGGTCGGTGCGCAGGCGCTCGAGCATGCGCATGCCGATTTCCTGGTGGGCCATTTCGCGGCCGCGGAAACGCAACGTGATCTTCGTCTTGTCGCCATCTTCGAGGAAGCGGACGAGATTGCGCAGCTTGACGTTGTAATCGCCGTCGTCGGTACCCGGGCGGAATTTGACTTCCTTGACCTGGATGACCTTCTGCTTGAGCTTGGCCTCGTGCTGCTTCTTCGCCTCCTGGTACTTGAACTTGCCGTAATCCATCAAACGGCAGACCGGGGGCGCCGCCTGCGGGGCAATTTCAACCAGATCGACGTCCTGTTGTTCCGACAGGCGGAACGCATCGGCCAGCTTTACGATTCCGAGCGGCTCATTGTCGACTCCGACGAGACGCACCTCGGGTGCAGTAATTTCACCGTTGATGCGATGCGGCTTATCCGTAGCGATGTTACGTTTCCTCTAAAAATTAAAAAAACGAGCCGCGCTGCCAGGTGGCTTACTTGAACGTCTTGACGTCTTGCGACAGACGCTCAGCAAACGCATCGACGGGCATGACACCCAGATCGACACCGCCACGGGCACGCACGGCTACCGTTTGTGCTTCACGCTCCTTGTCGCCGACGACAAGCAGGTATGGGACCTTCTCAAGCGTGTGCTCGCGTATTTTATAGCTAATTTTCTCGTTGCGCAAATCGGCCTGAACTCTAACCCCTTGTTTTTGCAACGATTGGGCCAGATTTGCCGCGTATTCGGCCTGACTTTCCGCGATATTCATCACAACAGCCTGTACTGGCGCGAGCCAGGACGGCATTGCACCAGCATGGTGCTCGATCAGAATACCGAGGAAACGCTCCATCGAACCGAGGATGGCGCGGTGCAGCATGATCGGGCGGCGGCGGCTGTTGTCTTCCGACACATACTCGGCGCCGAGGCGCTCCGGCAGCACCATGTCGAGCTGCAGCGTGCCGCACTGCCACGAGCGGCCGAGCGCGTCCTTGATGTGGTACTCGACCTTCGGACCATAGAACGCGCCCTCGCCCGGCAGCTCTTCCCACTGCAGGCCGCAGGCCGTCAGCGCTTCGCGCAAGCCCTGCTCGGCGCGGTCCCACGTCTCATCCGTCCCCGCGCGCGAATCCGGGCGCAGCGAGAGCTTGATGTCGATGTGATCGAACCCGAAGTCCTTGTAGACGCTCATCGCCAGCGTGTTGAAGGCGATCGATTCGCTGATAATCTGGTCTTCCGTACAGAAGATATGTGCGTCGTCCTGAACGAAGCCGCGCACGCGCATCAGGCCGTGCAGCGCGCCCGACGCCTCGTTGCGGTGGCACGAGCCGAATTCCGCGTAGCGCAGCGGCAGGTCGCGGTACGAGCGCAGGCCGTGGTTGAACACCTGGACGTGGCCCGGGCAGTTCATCGGCTTGATCGCGTAGTCGCGCTTTTCCGACTCCGTCGTGAACATGTTTTCACGATAGTTCTGCCAGTGACCCGACGCTTCCCAGAGCGAGCGGTCCATGATCATCGGCGTCTTGATCTCGTCGTAGGCCGCCTCGCGCAAACGGCCGCGCATGTACTGCTCGACCTGCTGCCAGAGCGTCCAGCCCTTCGGGTGCCAGAACACCATGCCCGGCGACTCGTCCTGCATGTGGAACAGGTCGAGTTGCTTGCCGAGCTTGCGGTGGTCGCGCTTTTCGGCCTCTTCGAGCATGTGCAGGTACTGGTCCTGGTCTTCCTTCTTCGTCCAGGCCGTGCCGTAAATGCGCTGCAGCTGCTCGTTCTTCGAGTCGCCGCGCCAGTAGGCGCCCGCGACCTTCATGAGCTTGAAGACCTTGAGCTTGCCCGTGGACGGCACGTGCGGGCCGCGGCACAGGTCCGTGAAACCGCCGTGCGAATAGAGCTTGATTTCCTCGGCGCCCGGGATCGATTCGATGATCTCGGCCTTGTACTTCTCGCCGATGCTCTTGAAGTAATCGACGGCGTCGCCGCGCGAGACGACGCGGCGCGTGACCGGCTCGTCCTTCTTCGCGAGCTCCTGCATGCGCCTTTCGATCTTTTCGAGATCTTCGGGCGTGAAGGGACGGTTATAGGCGAAGTCGTAGTAGAAGCCGTTGTCGATGACCGGCCCGATCGTGACCTGCGCTTCCGGATAAAGCTCCTTCACCGCGTAGGCCAGCAAGTGCGCCGTGGAGTGACGGATGATGTCGAGGCCGTCGGCATCCTTGTCCGTGACGATGGCGAGCGATGCGTCGCGATCGATCAGCGTCGACGTATCGACCAGCTCGCCGTCGAGCTTGCCGCCGAGCGCCGCCTTGGCGAGACCGGGGCCAATCGAGGCCGCCACTTCGGCGATCGTGACGGGATGATCGTACTGTCGAACCGAACCATCGGGCAGACGTATCGCAACCATGTTTTTCTCCAGAAGTGCCGCGAGGGCACATCGTATCGTTCGTGGATGATCCTGGGCTCAGCGCCTGCGAGCAAAACCCCGCGGCGAAAAAAAATGCGGCCCCGCTTTCGAGGGGCCGCATTCACTTTTCAAACCAGATTGCAGGGCGAAAGAGGTCCTCGACTAGCGTCGTTCCGAAGTGGTTTCGGTCAACGTTCGCGGTGTCATAACCGTATTCGCCTATGGCGCTGAGCGCTTTACTGCATGAAGCTTCGCCGATACGCTGACGCCGCTTCGATTTCGTTGGTAGGCTCGATTGGACTCGAACCAACGACCCCCACCATGTCAAGGTGGTGCTCTAACCAGCTGAGCTACGAGCCTGAAGAAGCAAGATTGTATGTTGCCCCTGCGGACTTGGCAAGCCTTTTTTGCGGCGGGGCACAAAAGGCCTTGGAGGGGTCCCCTCGCCTTGTGCCTCAGACCTTGCGCGCCGCGCGCAGGACGCCGCCTACCTCGCCCAGCAACGCACAGGCACGCTGGATCTGCGCCGAATTCGAAACCTCGACCGTGAACTGCATGAATGCGGCATTGCGACGCGACTGCGTCTTCACGCCGATCACGTTCATCTTCTCGCGCGCGAACACTTCCGAGATGTCGCGCAGCAAGCCTTGGCGGTCGGTGGCCTCGATCGAGATGTCGACCGGATAGACAGACTGGCCGCGCCCGCCCATCACGTCGGCGGACCAGGTGGTCTGCAGCACGCGCTCGGGCGCGCGGCCGGCCATGCGCAGGAAGGTCGGGCAATCGCTGCGGTGAATCGACATGCCCTTGCCGCGCGTGACGAAACCGCAGATGTCGTCGGGCGGCGCCGGCCGGCAGCAACGCGCCAGTTGCGTGAGCAGCGCATCGACGCCCACCACGAGCACGCCCGACGAGCCGCCATGCGTCACGTTCGCGCCGCTCGCGCGCTTGGTGATCTGCTCGGGGGTTTCTTCCTCGGGCTCGGCGGCCGGCGCGTCGTGCAGCGCGTGCTCGACATTGCGCAGGCTGAACTCCTCCTTGCCGACCACGCTGAAGAACTCGTCCTGCGACTTGAAGCCGAGCTTGGCCGCGAGCTGATCGAGATTCACCGACGTGCGCCCCTCGCGCTGCAGCGTCTTTTCCACCATCGCGCGGCCGTTCGCGATGTTCTCCTGCGCCTCGATCGCGTTGAACCACACGCGCACTTTCTGCCGCGCACGCGTGCTGTGCAGATAGCCGAGCTGCGGGTTGAGCCAGTCGCGCGACGGCCCGCCCTCCTTCACCGCGACGACCTCGACGGTCTGGCCGTTCTGCAACTGCGTGTTGAGCGGCACCATCGCGCCGTCCACGCGCGCGCCGCGGCAACGATGGCCGAGCTCGCTATGCAGGTGATACGCGAAGTCGAGCGGCGTCGCGCCCTGCGGCAGCGCGATCACGCGCGCCTGCGGCGTGAGCACGTAGATATGGTCGTCGTCGAGCGTGGCCTGGCGCAGTTGCTCCCAAGGCTGACGGCCGTCGGACACATCGTCCTTCCACGCGAGCAACTGACGCAGCCACGCAATCTTCTCGTCGTAGGCGCTGCCCGCGCTGAACTGGCCGCCATAGCCCTTCGAGCCGGCCTCCTTGTAGCGCCAGTGCGCCGCCACGCCGTACTCGGCGAACTGATGCATCTCCTGCGTGCGGATCTGCACTTCGAACGCGCGGCCGTCGTCGCCGATCACGACCGTATGCAGCGAGCGATAGCCATTGGGCTTGGGCCGCGAAATGTAGTCGTCGAATTCCTTCGGCACCGGCTGCCAGAGGTTGTGCACGATGCCGAGCACCGTGTAGCAATCCTTGATATCGCGCACGATCACGCGAAACGCGCGCACGTCGTAGAGCTCGGAGAAGTCGATCTCCTTGCCGCGCATCTTCTTCCAGATGCTGTAGATGTGCTTGGGCCGGCCGCTCACCTCGGCTTCGATATGCGCGGAGGCAAGTTCGTGCTGCAACTGCGCGATGGCCTCGGCCACATAGCTCTCGCGCTCCACGCGCTTTTCGTCGAGCAGCTTCGCGATGCGCTTGTAGGTGGCCGGCTCCTCGAAGCGGAACGCGAGGTCCTCGAGCTCCCACTTCAGTTGCCAGATGCCGAGGCGGTTCGCGAGCGGCGCGTAGATTTCAAGCGTCTCGCGCGCAATCTCGGGCGCGGGCGTGACCTTGGCCGCCGCGTAATAGCGCAGCGACTGCACGCGCGACGCCAGCCGGATCAGCACCACACGGATGTCTTGCGCGAACGCCAGCAGCATCTTGCGCAGCGACTCCACTTGAGCGCGGCGCGCGGCCTGGGCGTCGCGCCCTTCGCGGCCGGTCTCCGGCACGGCGTTCTGCGCCGCTGCGCGCAGGCTCACGCTGCCGAGGCGCAACAGCTTGCGCACGTCGAACACGAGCTTCACGACCTCGGCGCCAAAGCGCGCTTCAAGCGTGCGTTCGGGGTCGTCGAGATGCGGGGCGATATTGAAGAGCGCCGCCGCCAGCACCGCGGGCGGATCGACGTTCAGGCGGCTCATGATCGACGCCGTGCCTTGCGCATGCTCGACGAGCGGCTCGCCAGTGGACAGGCGTGCATCGCCCGCATGCTCGCGCACGAACGCAAGGGCGTCGTCGAGCGACGGGAGCGCGGCGCTCGCGGAGGCTTCGGCGGAAACGGGAGGTACGGTGTCGCTGCTCATGAGACGGCGCCCGCCGGCGTACCGGACAGGCTGCAAACTACGATAAAACGATGCGAACGAACGGCTGCGCTCAATCGCGCTGCGCGGCCACCACGACGATTTCGACGAGGCATTCCGGATTGGCAAGCTTCGCTTCGACGGTCGCGCGCGGCGGCGTGGCGCCCTGCGCCACCCACTTGTCCCACTCCGCATTCATGCCGGGGAAGTCCTTCATGTCGGCGATATAGATCTGCACCGAAAGCAGCAGCGACTTGTCGCTGTTCGCTTCGCCGAGCAGGCGGTCGATGTGGCCGAGCACTTCGCGCATCTGGCCACCGATGTCCTGCTTCGTGTCCTCGGCGATCTGGCCCGCCAGATAGACCGTGCCATTGTGAATGGCGGTTTCCGAAAGACGCGGGCCGACGTGGTGACGAATGACTGCCATGTAGATTCCTGTTGAAGTTGAATGTCTGGACGCGCCCGCCTCGCTGGCGCCCCAGCGCCCTGCAAGCCTTCGTGAGGCGCGGGCGCGCCGGAAAATCCCAATATTATGACCCGCCGACAGCCTCGCCGGCGAAGAAACGCCGCGCGATCTCGATCTGGTCGGCCGCAAGAAATGCCGGCGCATGGCCGACACCCGCGATCTCGACGCTCGACACCTGCTGGCCGGTCTCGACCATCTTTGCCACGGTCTCGCGCGCGAGCAGATCCGAGAGTTCGCCGCGCACCGCCAGCACCGGCCCCTTGAACGCCGCGAACGAGCGCCACAGGAACTGTTCGCCCTGCTCGTTCTGTTCGGGCGTGACGCCCTTGAAGCCTTCGGAGATGCGCGGGTCGTAACGGTAACGCCATGCCCCGTCCACCTCGTGCAGCAGCGGCGTGTTGATCTCGCGCCATTCCTGCGCAGTGAGCGGGCCGAACGACGACGCCAGCAGCGCCGCATTGTCGATGCCTTCCTGCAGCGAGCCGAAACGCTCGTCACGCCCGACGTAGTCGCCAATGCGCCCGAGCGCCGCCGGCTCGATATGCGGACCGATGTCGTTGAGCAGCATGCGGCCGATGGGCGCCTCGGGCAGCCCCGCGAGCGCCATGCCGATCAGGCCGCCCATCGACGTGCCGAACCAGTCCACCTGCTCGACGCCCGTGCGCGCGATCAGCGTGACCATGTCCGCGACGTACTGCGCGACGCCATAGCCGCGCGGATCGACGAGCCACGACGAGAGCCCGCGCCCCACGACGTCGGGACAGACCACGCGCCAGGTGCCGGCCAGCGCCGCCGCGAGCCGGTCGAAATCGCGGCTCGAGCGCGTGAGGCCATGCACGCAGACCAGCACGCGCGGATTGGCGGGGTCACCCCATTCGGTGTACGCCACGCGGTGCAGCCCCGAAGGACTGAGGCACTGGACATATTGCTGACGCGGCACGGCAGACGTTTCGGTCATCGCTCAAGTCTCGCTGGTGGCACCCGTAGGCAGTGAGGCCATTGTAAACGGCTTTGCCGCACCGGACCGCCGCGCACGTCGCCGCCAGGCGCGCAATGAAGCGCATCGAGCGCCGATGGCGCCCGCGTGTGGCGGCAATGGCGCCATCCTCGCCCTGGCCATCCGGCGTATGCCGTTCGACCGAGGTTTCAAACGCACCCGATCGCGCAAGAATGGAGTCGTCCAAAACGCAAACGGGCGAGACCGAAGTCCCGCCCGCCTCCATCATGCTGCAGCCCGCAATTACCGCATTGCCGCGATCACTTCACCGCGCTCACGTCGAGCGGCGCGCCGGTCTTGGCCTGGATTTCATCGGCCGTCACGCCCGGTGCGAGCTCGGTCACCTTCAGGCCCGCGTCGCTCACCTCGATCACGCCGAGGTCGGTGATGATCAGGTCGACCACGCCCACGCCCGTGAGCGGCAGCGCGCACTTGTCGAGAATCTTGTGCTGGTCGCCCTTGGCCACATGCTCCATCAGCACAACCACGCGGCCGACGCCCGCGACGAGGTCCATCGCGCCGCCCATGCCCTTGATCATCTTGCCGGGGATCATCCAGTTGGCGAGATCGCCCTTCTCGCTCACCTGCATCGCGCCAAGGATCGCGAGGTTGATGTGACCGCCGCGAATCATCGCGAACGAGTCCGCCGAAGAGAAGATCGACGAGCCCGGCAGCGTCGTTACCGTCTGCTTGCCGGCGTTGATCATGTCGGCGTCCACCTCGTCCTCGGTCGGGAACGGGCCGATGCCGAGCAGGCCGTTTTCCGACTGCAGCCACACTTCCATGCCTGCGGGCACGTGGTTGGCCACGAGCGTCGGCAGGCCGATGCCGAGGTTCACGTAGAAGCCGTCCTGCAGTTCCTTCGCCGCGCGCGCGGCCATTTCGTCACGATTCCATGCCATGGTCGGTCTCCTTTCTCACTTGCCCGCGGCGCGCACGGTGCGTTGTTCGATGCGTTTCTCGGGGTTCGCGTTGAGCACGATGCGTTGCACGAAGATGCCAGGCGTATGGATCGCATCCGGATCGAGTTCGCCGTTCTCGACGATCTCCTCCACTTCCACCACGGTGATCTTGCCCGCCATCGCGCACATCGGGTTGAAGTTGCGCGCCGTGCGGCGATAGACCAGGTTGCCCGACTTGTCGGCCTTCCAGGCCTTCACGAGCGCCACGTCGGCCGTGAGCGAATGCTCGAGCACGTAGTGCTTGTCGCCGAACTGGCGCGTTTCCTTGCCTTCGGCGATGAGCGTGCCGAAGCCGGTATTGGTGAAGAAGGCCGGGATGCCGGCGCCGCCCGCGCGCAGCTTTTCGGCCAGCGTGCCCTGCGGCGTGAATTCGAGCTCGAGTTCGCCCGCGAGATACTGGCGCTCGAACTCCTTGTTCTCGCCCACATAGGACGAGATCATTTTTTTGATCTGGCGCGTCTCGAGCAACTGGCCGAGGCCGAAGCCGTCCACGCCCGCGTTGTTGCTGATACAGGTAATGCCCTTCACGCCCGAATCGCGCAGTGCGCCGATCAGCGCCTCGGGAATGCCGCAGAGCCCGAAACCGCCTACCGCGAACGTCTGTCCGTCCTTGACGATGCCTTCGAGCGCGGCAGCCGCGCTTTTATAGACCTTGTTCATCAGTGTGTCCCTTCCTCGTATGGAAATACGTTGATGCGCTTGTTCCGCTTATTCAGCTTGTTCCGCTTTGTTGTGCTCGCCAGTGCGCCGGGCGGCTCGTGCGGCCCCGCACGCAGGCGCAACGGCCGCCGGATGCCCAATTCTAGTCATCCGCCGGTGGCGCTGCCGTGAACCCGGCCCTGGCGCCGCGCGCGGCCCTCCAACGGTTGCCAAGCGTACGCTGGGCCCATGTTGCGGCACAATACGCAAAACTACATAAAGCCATACCCGTATCACGCTACCCGCCATGTCCGAACCCGCTACCGCCGCCACGGCGCTCGACTACCAGACCGCGTTCCATCTCGCGCCGATCGGGCTCGTGCTCGCGCGCGAGCGCATCATCGAGGACTGCAACGAGCAGGTCTGCGCCATTTTCCGCTGCCCCCGCGAGGCGCTCGTGGGCCAGTCGTTTCTGGTGCTGTATCCGTCGGAGGTCGAGTTCGAGCGTATCGGCGAGCGCATTCCGCCGATCATGACGGCCCAGGGCAGCTACGCCGACGATCGCATCATGAAGCGCGCCGACGGCGAACTCTTCTGGTGCCACGTCACGGGCCGCTCGCTCGACCGCGCGGAGCCGCACGCCGCGGGCGTCTGGACTTTCGAGGATCTGAGCGCCACGCGGCGCGTGGCCGTCGAGCTCACGCCGCGCGAGCGCGAAATCGCGGCGCAACTGGTTACGGGCAAGACGAGCAAGCAGATCGGGAAGATTCTCGACATTAGTTCGCGCACGGTGGACATCTACCGCGCGCGGCTCATGCGCAAGTACGACACGGGCAACGCCACCGAACTGCTGCAGCGGCTGCTCGGGCATTGAAACCACGTCGAAGCGGCACGGATACCGCGCATTGAAGCGGCGCACGGGAGATGCGCGCCGCGAAGGAAGAGAATCAGCGCGCCTTAACGAGGGGCGCATTTTCGATGGTCGCGCGCAGGCTGTCGGGGATCGGCACGGACTTGCCGGCCGCGTAGTCGATCCAGACGCAGCGCGCATTGCCGCGCGCGTAGACGGTATCGGGCTCGTCCACGCGGCGCAGCTCGAAACCGGTATCGAAGCTGCTGCGGCCCGGCTGACCCACCGTCATCGTGCAAACGATGTCTCCCGGGTAGTGCAACTGCTTCAGGAACTCCATCGACGCGTTCACGATCACGGGCCCCTGCCCATTGCCCCGCTCCCGGCTCTCGCCGCCCACGCCCAGATGCTCGAACCAGGAGATCCGCACCTGCTCCATATAGCGGAAGTAGACCGTGTTGTTCACATGGCCGAACGCGTCCATGTCGCCCCAGCGGATCGGCATGGTCATTTCAAAAACGGGGTGGTACTCACTCATTGCACTGTCACTTCGTGTTACGCGGAGGCGCGAGTCTACGTCGAGCCGCAAATCGGCGCAGCGAAACCGGCCCACGCGTGCAAGGTTTGGGGCTCACGTCAGGGCGAAGCCATCGTCGGCGGTGATGATCGATCCGTTCATGAAGGACGACTCGTCGGCGGCCAGCAGCAGCAACAGGCCGTCGAGATCGGCGGGCGTGCCCACACGATGGCGAGGCAGCATCGAGACGAGCTTCTGGCCCTGCTCGGTCGCCCAGTGATGATGGTTGATCTCAGTGTCGATATAACCGGGACAGATCGCGTTCACGTTGATGCCGTGCCGTCCCCACTCGAGCGCCATGGCTTTCGTCATATGCACGACGGCCGCCTTGCTGATGGCGTAGAGGCCGATCTGCGGCAGCACGTTCAGGCCCGCCACCGAGGCGATGTTGATGATCCGGTACGCCGGCTTCGAGCCGCCACCGTTGCCGCGCATGATCATGCGCTTGGCCACTTCCTGGGCGACGAAAAAAGCGCCGCGCGTGTTGGTGTCGAACACGTATTCGAAGTCGGCGGGCGTGACGTCCGAGAGCTTCTGGGTGGTCGAGACGCCCGAATTGTTGACGAGAATGTCGATGGTCCCCGCCTCGGTCTCCGCATGCGCGACCGCCGAGCGAATGCTCTGGTAATCGGTCACGTCGAGCGAAACGACGTGCGCGGCGCCGCCGCCGGCCTCGATTTCCGCGCGCAGTTCCTTGAGACGCTCCACGCGTCGGCTCGCCAGCACGACCTTCGCACCGGCCTGCGAGAGCACCTGGGCAAAACGCTTGCCCAGACCGCTCGAGGCGCCGGTGATCATCGCCACCTTACCTTCCAGATTGATCGAACGGCCCATTTTCGCTTCCTGTTCAAGGATGAAAGAGCGCCGGAATGCACCACCGGCAGCGTGCCGGACAGGCCGGCATAAAATAGAACGGTCGTGCTAAAGTTGGCTCGTTGGGTTGCGGCCCGGGGAACGTTACCCGACAATACGAACCCGAAAAAAGTATTCTAATGGCAAGAGGAGCTTTG